>JBBKVU010000022.1:0-5802 GCA_037968595.1 Comamonas sp. | reverse complement strand
CCACGTCGGCCAGGCGCATGTTCCTGGCCAGCAGCATGCCGCGCTCCCACAGCGCGGCGCTGGCTTGCACCTCGGCGGTGGCGCCGATGTCGGCGGCGCCGAAGTCCGCGCCATCGCCTGCGCGCAGCAGCCGGCTGGCGCCTTGCGCCGTCTGGATGCGCACCGCATGCTCGAACACCGCGACGCGCGTGGTGGTCTCGTCGAGCCGGCGCACGCTGAAGCGCGTGCCCAGGGCCTGCACCGTGCCTGCGCGCGTCTGCACCAGAAATGGCCGGTAGCTGGGCGACGGATCGGGCTGCGTGGTGACCAGTATCTCCCCGGCCAGCAGGCGCACCCGGCGCTCGGCGCCGGTGAATCGGATGGCGATCGCGCTGGCGGTGTTCAGCGTGAGCCGCGATCCGTCGGGCAACACCAGGGAGCGCTGCTCACCGGTGGCGGTGATTTCATCGGCCGCCCATTCGCGCCAGGACAGCTCGCGCCATGCGAGCCAACTGGCCGGAGCCGCAAACAGCAGGCTGCCCAGCGCGGCCAGGCTGCGGCGCCGATCGGGGCGGCGCGCGGCGGCCAGCGTCTGCTTGCAGACATCGGGCGGCACCTGCGCAAAGGTCCCCAGCATAGACTCGGCGCGGACCCAGGCCGCGCCGTGCGCCGCGCTTTGCTGGCGCCAGCGGCCAAACGCCGCCAGATCCTCGGCCGATGGCTTGTCATCGCCGTAGTGCAGCGTGATCAGCCAGTCGGCGGCTTCGCCGAGCAAGGCCTGTTCGGTCGCGGCGCCGGCCATCACAACGCGCCCATGCAGGTCACCAGCGCCTTGTGGATATGGCGGCGCACGGTGATCACCGGCATGGACATCTGTTCGGCGATCTGCTGCAGCGTCAGCCCGTCGAGCTGGGCCAGCAGAAAGATCTGGCGCGTGCCGGGCGCGAGCCCGGCGAGCAGCTTGTCGATCTGCAGCAAGGCTTCGATCACCAGCATCTGTGTCTCAGGGGAGGGCGCATGCGCTTCCGGCAGCTGGGCCAGCGCATCGAGATAGGCGCGTTCCAGGTCGCGCCGACGCCACAGATCGATCACCAGGCCCTTGGCCACATGCGTCAGAAATGCCCGCGGCTCCTCGCCCAGCGCGGCTGCGCGCGACGAGACCATGAGCCGCACAAAGGTGTCGTGCGCCAGGTCGGCGGCATCGCTGGCATCGCCCAGACGCCGGCGCAGCCAGGACAGCAGCCAGGCGTGGTGATTGTTGTATAGCGCTTCGATCGGTGAAGCGGATCCGAAGAAGGCCATGCAGTCCTGCACCCTCACTCAGGTGAAGGTTGATAATTGAGAATCAATCTCAATTATATTCAATTGTAAAGTTGGCGCAAAATGCGGCTGCGGGTTTGTTGTCTCCATGCCTACCGGAACCGCTATGCTTGCCGTGTGGGTCAGCCGTTGTGTTGCTGGCCGCGCATTGCCAAAGCTGCAAAGAATCCATTGCCGTGAACAAAGTCTTCGCCAAGGTCCTGGCCGTCGTCTCGGTGCTGGTCGCACTGTATGCAGTGGCGGCCATCGTCGCCACCTTCACGCAGCTGGCCGCCGCCGCCGATCGCCTCCACCTGGGCGCGGGCCAGCCGGTGTTCTGGTCGCTGCTGGCGTTTTTCGCCGCCTTGCTGCTTTATCCGCTGATTCTGCTGCTGCGCCTGCCCAAGGCGATGCAGCCACCGCAGGGCGAGTCGCCGCAAGACCACGCCGCCTACCAGGATTGGCTGCAGCGCCATCTTGGCCGCCATCCCGATGCCGCGGTGGCGAGCCTGGCTGCCAGTGGCGATGTTGCCGCGTCCCTGGCTGCGTTGAGTGCGCAGGCCGATGGCCTGATCCGCGGCACCGCCGGCAATGTGTTTGTCAGCACCGCGCTGCTGCAGAACGGGCGCCTGGATGGACTGGTGGTGCTGGGCACGCAACTGCGCCTGATATGGCAGATCGGCGCGCTCTACAACCTGCGGCCCTCGCCGCGCCAGCTCTGGTATCTGTACTCCAATGTGGGCGGCGCGATGCTGGTGGCCGCGCACCTGGAGGACATTGACTTCGCAGAGTTGTCCGGGCCGCTGGTGAACTCGGTCGTGCCTTCGCTGGCGGCCGCGCTGCCCGGCCTGCAGGGCGTGGGCAACCTGCTGGCCAACAGCCTTGCCAACGGTTCGGCCAATGCCTTCCTGACCTTGCGCGTGGGCTTGATCGCCAAGAGCTATTGCGCTCCGCAGGCCAGACCTGAACGCCGCGCCGTGCGCCGCGGCGCGACCGTGGCCGCCCAGGCCATGCTGGGCGCGATCACGCAGGAAAAGGGCGGGCAGATCGTGAAGTCGGTCTGGGCCGGTGCGGGCAGTGCGGTCGGAAAGGCCGCCGGCTCGGTGGTCGACGGGGCGAAAAGGGCGACCTCGGCGACGGGCGCGATGGTCACGGGCGCGGGTCGCAGCATTTCGCACGCCACGTCCGAAGTCATCGATTCGACGGCCGGGCTGTTCCAGCGCAAGGAGAAATCGAGGGTGGAAGAGGAGCCGGGCAAGAAGCTGCCACGCTAAGCGTGGTGGCCAGGGGCCAGTGCTGTGGCCCTTGGCTCCACGGGTTTCTGCGCTGGCGTGGGCGGCTTCTGCACGGCAGCCGACTGCTGGCGCAGCGCGCGCCGTGCCTGTTTGTCCGCATACATGCACTGGTCGGCAGCCTTGAGAGCTGTCTGCGGTGAACTGCTGGCGGGATCCACGCTGACAATGCCAAAGCTTGCTCCGGGATAGTCGAAACAGCATTCGGCAAAGGCATAGGTGCCAGTCAGCAGCGGTGCCAGTCTGCCGCGCATGGCTTCGACGGTTTCATCCTTGCCTGGCACCGCTGGCGGCGCTGCCAGGCCGATCACCACGAATTCATCGCCTCCCAGGCGTCCCAGCATGTCGCTGCTGCGCAGGCCTGTGGACAGGCGCCGGCCGACCTCGATCAGGAACTTGTCTCCGACCTCGTGCCCGTAGTTGTCATTGATTGCCTTGAAGCCGTCCAGGTCGATGAAGGCCACCACCACCCGCTGCTGCGTGCGCTGGGCCAGCGCGAACAATCGCTCCAGCTCGGCCAGCACATGGCGCCGGTTCGGCAGGTTGGTCAGAGCGTCGTGGTTTGCCGCATGCTGCTCGTCCTGGCGGCGTATCGACATCTGTGCGACCACGAAACTGGACAGCAGAATGAAAAGCAGGCCCACGGTCGCAACCAGGCCGGCAATCCACAGATGCTGGGTGCGCATGGGCGTCAACTGGTCCAAAGGCGCGAGCGTCAGCAACCGGTACTGGGTATTGGACAGGGGTTCGCTGCGCAGCAGATAGGGCTTGCCGTCAATCCACCAGCGGCCGGCTTGCTCGGCTCCAGCCATTGGCCGCACCTCCAGCGGCTTGCCAGGATCTTCCTCATTGTCCGGGGTGGGGGGCGCGCCTGAAGACAGAGCCATATCGGGCGGCAGCAGTGCGGCCGCGTTGCGCAGCATGAAGGGCGCAGCCGATGCCGTGGTCACGCGCCCCTGGCGGTCGACGATCAGCGCGATATGGCGGCCGGTGAGATAGCGGGCCACTTCGGAGGCATCGAACTTCACCGTGACCACCCCCTGTGCAACGTCGTCTTCGTCTTCGACGCGGCTGGCGACAAAATAGGAGGGCGTCTTGTTGAGCTTTGCGATGCCGAACGAATGGCCGGTGCCGTCGCGCAGTGCATCCAGGAGATAGGGCCGTCCGGTGTAGATCATGCCGACGATGCTGTCGGAATCGGCCCAGTTGCTGGCCGTCACCGTGTCGTCCGACATATTGTTCAGGTAGATGCGGGCGTAGCGCAGATCGCTGGACAGCGCATTCATGAAGTCGCCGACCCTGCGCACCAGCGTATCCTGCGTGAACTGCTGCGCGCGTTGCTGACGCGTGAGCTCGGCGGCACCGGGAGGGTCGGTGCGATAGCGCGCGGCCAGCTGTATCACCGATCCCTGGCGCGCCACCATATTGGTCACGCTGACCATTTCGGTGAACAGCCGGTCCATGATGCGCGCCGTTGTCCTGGCTTCATATTCGGCGCTGGCCGCCAGGGTATCGAGCTCCGTTGCCACGATGCGTTGGGACATCCACCAGCCGAGGCTGGCCACCGACGCCAGCCAGGCAAGGGCCAGTCCCAGTGTCGCCATGGCCACGACCGAGCGCACCGGGCGTGGGCGCTGAGTTTGCTGCGGCAATGCGTGGTTCACGTACCCCTCCAGACATTATTGAATGCATGGTAACCACTGCGCCTGCGGTTCAAAAGTCAGCAAGTGTCATTGAGGCAGCGGTTGTTTGTGACTTCGGCAGGCTCGCCGGCCTGGCGCATTCAACCGCCACCGCCCCGCCCCGGCATGAAGCAGCTGCAGGCGAAATCAAAAGGCGGATATCCGCTGATCACACGACACGCAAGAAAAAAGCCAGCCGCAGGATTCTGCAGCTGGCTTGCTTGTTTCACTGGCATTCTGGCGGAGGCTGTGAGATTCGAACTCACGGACAGTTACCCGTCGGCAGTTTTCAAGACTGCTGGTTTAAACCACTCACCCAAACCTCCGAAGCCTGTGATTTTACACACAGATTGCGTGGCTCAGGCCTTGAGCAGGCCCTGGGTTTCTATGAACGCCACCACCTGGGCCAGGCCTTCCTGGGTCTTGAGGTTGGTCATGACAAAAGGCTTGAGGCCCTTGGGCGAGGCGCGCATGCGTTCGGTGTCGGCGCGCATCACCTCCAGGTTGGCGCCCACATGCGGGGCCAGGTCGGTCTTGTTGATGATGAACAGGTCGCTCTTGGTGATGCCCGGGCCGCCCTTGCGCGGAATCTTCTCGCCGGCGGCGACGTCGATCACGTAGATCGTCAGGTCGGACAGCTCGGGGCTGAAGGTGGCCGCGAGGTTGTCGCCGCCCGACTCGATGAAGACGATGTCGGCATCGGGAAACTGGCCCAGCATGCGATCGATGGCTTCAAGGTTGATCGACGCGTCCTCGCGGATCGCGGTGTGCGGGCAGCCGCCGGTTTCCACGCCCATGATGCGCTCGGCGGGCAGCGCGCCGCTCACCGTCAGCAGGCGTTGGTCTTCCTTGGTGTAGATGTCGTTGGTGATCGCGACCAGGTCGTACTGCTCGCGCATCGCCTTGCAGAGCATTTCCAGCAAGGTGGTCTTGCCCGAGCCCACGGGCCCGCCTATGCCCACGCGCAGCGGGGGCAGCTTCTTGCTGCGATTCGGGATATGGTGAAGTGGCGAAGTCATGAGCGGAACAGTCGTGAGTATTGGTTTTCATGCTGGGCCGAGAGAATGGCCAGCATGGGCGAAAAGGCCTGGCGCTGCGCGTCGGGCAGGGCCAGCGCCTGGTCTACGGCGGCGGGAATCTGTTCGGCCAGCTGGGCCAGGATGCGCTGGCCCGCGCTCTGCCCCAGGGGCACGGCCTTGATCGCGGCCTGGACCATGTTTTCGGCCCAGCCAAAGGCATAGGCCAGCAGAGCGGGGCGTGCCGAGGCGCCGCTGAAATGCGCGGCCAGCGCAAACGCCAGCGGATAGCTGGCGTCCTGCGCGCCCAGCCATTCGATGGCGTCCAGGCGCGTCGCGTCGCCGGCATGCTGGTTGCGCAGCCAGGCAATCAGCGAGCGCCCCATCTGTTCGGTCTGCAGGCGCAGCTCGCTGCTTTCGCGCGTCTCGCGCACCCAGGCGTTGAGCGCGCCCAGGCGCGCGCGGTCATTGGCGTGCCAGGCGGGCAGGGCCTGGGCAATGGCCGCCATGTCGCCGCGCGCCTGCGTGAGCTGC
>JBBKVU010000021.1:0-8486 GCA_037968595.1 Comamonas sp. | reverse complement strand
GGCTGGAAAGAGTACGAGATGGAAGTGGTGCGCGACAAGGCGGACAACTGCATCATCATCTGCTCGATCGAGAATCTGGACCCCATGGGCGTGCACACCGGCGACTCGATCACCGTCGCGCCCGCGCAGACGCTGACCGACAAGGAATACCAGATCATGCGCAATGCCTCGCTGGCAGTGCTGCGTGAAATCGGTGTCGACACCGGCGGCTCGAACGTGCAGTTCTCGGTCAATCCCGTTGACGGCCGCATGATCGTCATCGAGATGAACCCGCGCGTGTCGCGTTCGTCGGCGCTCGCCTCCAAGGCCACGGGCTTCCCCATCGCCAAGGTCGCGGCCAAGCTGGCGGTCGGCTATACGCTGGACGAACTGAAGAACGACATCACGGGCGGCGCGACACCCGCGTCGTTTGAGCCTTCGATCGACTACGTGGTCACCAAGATCCCGCGTTTTGCCTTCGAGAAGTTCCCCACGGCCGACAACCGCCTGACGACGCAGATGAAGTCCGTCGGTGAAGTCATGGCCATTGGCCGTACCTTCCAGGAGTCGTTCCAGAAGGCGCTGCGCGGCCTGGAAGTCGGCGTCGACGGCATGAACGAGAAGACCCAGGACCGCGAGACGCTGGAAAAGGAACTGGGCGAACCCGGTCCCGACCGCATCTGGTACGTGGGCGATGCCTTTGCCATGGGCCTGTCGGTGGACGAAGTGTTCGCGCTGACCAAGATCGACCCCTGGTTCCTGGTGCAGATCGAGCAGATCGTGAAGATCGAACTTGAACTCGACGAAGTCTATGCCGCCAAGGGCGAAGGCGCGCTGGCCGCGCTTGACGCCGCGACGCTGCGCTCGCTCAAGCAAAAGGGCTTCTCGGACCGCCGCCTGGCCAAGCTGCTGCACACCACGGAACATGTGGTGCGCGCCGCGCGCCATGCGCACAACGTGCGCCCCGTTTACAAGCGCGTGGACACCTGCGCCGGCGAGTTCGCGACCGATACCGCCTACATGTACTCGACGTATGACGAAGAGTGCGAGGCCGCGCCCACCGACAAGAAGAAGATCATGGTGCTCGGCGGCGGTCCCAACCGCATCGGCCAGGGCATCGAGTTCGACTACTGCTGCGTGCATGCCGCGCTTGCCATGCGCGAGGACGGCTATGAAACCATCATGGTCAACTGCAATCCCGAAACCGTGTCCACCGACTACGACACCTCGGACCGCCTGTACTTCGAGTCGCTGACGCTCGAGGACGTGCTCGAGATCGTTGCCGTCGAGAAGCCCATGGGCGTGATCGTGCAGTACGGCGGCCAGACGCCCTTGAAGCTCGCGCTGGGCCTCGAGGAAGCCGGCGTGCCCATCATCGGCACCTCGCCCGACATGATCGATGCCGCCGAAGACCGCGAGCGCTTCCAGCAGATGCTGCACACGCTGGGTCTGCGCCAGCCGCCCAACGCCACCGCGCGCACCGACGCCGAAGCGCTGGAAAAGGCCGCCACGCTGGGCTATCCGCTGGTCGTGCGTCCGAGCTACGTGCTCGGCGGCCGCGCCATGGAAATCGTGCACGAGCAGCGCGACCTCGAGCGCTACATGCGCGAAGCCGTCAAGGTCAGCCATGACTCGCCGGTGTTGCTCGACCACTTCCTGTCCAACGCCATTGAATGCGATGTCGACTGCATCCGCGACGTCGAAGGCAAGGTGTTCATCGGCGGCGTGATGGAGCACATCGAGCAGGCCGGCGTGCACTCGGGCGACTCCGCCTGCTCGCTGCCGCCTTACTACCTGGCCAAGGACACGGTCGAGGAAATCAAGCGCCAGACCGCGGCCATGGCCGAAGGCCTGAACGTGGTGGGCCTGATGAACGTGCAGTTCGCGATCCAGGAGCGCGACGGCAAGGACGTGATCTACGTGCTGGAAGTCAACCCGCGCGCCTCGCGCACCGTGCCTTTCGTCTCCAAGGCCACGGGCATCCAGCTGGCCAAGGTGGCCGCACGCTGCATGGTCGGCCAGACGCTGGCCTCGCAGGGCGTGACCAAGGAAGTGACGCCGCCGTACTTCAGCGTCAAGGAAGCCGTGTTCCCGTTCGTCAAGTTCCCCGGCGTGGACACCATCCTCGGCCCCGAAATGAAGTCGACCGGCGAAGTCATGGGCGTGGGCAAGACCTTCGGCGAAGCCTTCGTCAAGAGCCAGCTGGGCGCGGGCACGCTGCTGCCCCAGTCGGGCCGCGTGTTCCTCACCGTGAAGAACAACGACAAGGCACGCGCCGTGAACATCGCGCGCGAACTTGCGGCCATGGGCTTCGAGCTGGTGGCGACCAAGGGCACGGCCGCGGCAATTGCCGAAGCCGGCATCGCGGTGCAGGTGGTCAACAAGGTCACAGAAGGCCGTCCGCACATCGTCGACATGATCAAGATGGGCGACATCGCGATGGTGATCAACACCGTCGAGGAGCGCCGCAACGCGATTGCCGACTCGCGCGCCATCCGCACCAGCTCGCTGCTGGCGCGCGTGACCACCTTCACGACCATCTTCGGCGCGGAAGCCGCCGTCGAAGGCATGAAGAGCATGAACAACCTGGAGGTCTATTCCGTCCAGGAACTGCATGCCCAACTGGCCCAGGCCTGAGCCGAGGCTTGAGCGCCAGACCGGGTTATACCGGGTGAATGCCGCGCCAATCGCGGCATAATGAGCCCATGACCAGAAACCGCCGCGCGGCAACGTGCGGCGGTTTGCTTTTGGGGCGTGCGTTGGCCGCCCCAGGCTACGCAGCCCCGTGTCCCGGGCATCCGCTGGTTTTTTTATGAATTGCCGCGCCAGGCGCGGAGCATGCTGAACGTGGAGATTCAACAATGACCACCATTCCTATTACCAAGCGCGGTGCGGAAAAACTCAAGACCGAGCTGCACCGTCTGAAGACCGTCGAGCGCCCCAGCGTGATCCAGGCGATTGCCGAAGCACGCGCCCAGGGCGACCTGAGCGAGAACGCCGAGTACGAGGCCGCCAAGGATCGCCAGGGCTTCATCGAAGGCCGCATCCTCGAAGTCGAGGGCAAGCTCTCGGCCGCGCAGATCATCGATCCCACGGCCGTCGATGCGGGTGGCCGCGTGGTGTTCGGCGCCACCGTCGACCTCGAGGACGAGAAGACCGGCGACAGCGTGACCTACCAGATCGTGGGCGAGGACGAAGCCGATCTGAAGCAAGGCCTGATCAACATCTCCAGCCCGATCGCGCGCGCGCTGATCGGCAAGGAAGAGGGCGATACCGCCGAAGTCCAGGCCCCGGGCGGCCTGCGCCGCTACGAAGTGGTGGCCGTGCGCTACATCTGAGCCGGGCAATGGCGAATTTCGCTTCCCGGCTGTCCGAGCGCCTGCCGGCGCTGGCCGCCGCGCTGTGGTGGGGTGGGCTCAGCGTCATCGGCTTCATCGTCGTGCCGCTGCTGTTCGCCCACCTGCCTTCGCCGGCGGTGGCCGGGCGCATGGCGGCAACGCTGTTCGCGGCCCAGACCTGGGTGTCGGTGGCCTGCACCGCCTTGCTGCTGGTGCTTGCCAAGCGCCGCCATGCCGAGGCCGAGGAGCCCTGGGCGCGCGATGTGCTGGTCTGGGTGATCGTCGGCATGCTGTTGGCGCTGCTGGTGCAGTTCGGCGTCTCGCCGCGCATCGTCGCCCGGCAGGATCTGAATCTGTGGCACAGCGTCGGCACGCTGATGTATGCCGTGCAATGGCTGTGCGCCTTGCGGGTCTTGTGGCGTACCTGCGCACCCCGGCAATGAGGGCCACGGCGCGCCGCGCCGAAGCGAAAAAAAGGCGGTTCCCAGGAACCGCCTTTTTTGTCTGCCAGGGCGCAGGGCGCCCGGATGGATCACTCGTGCCAGTAGTCCGCGACCCAGGTCGCGGGCTTGATGAAACGAAAACGCCGGTTGCGCCGGCCGGCCAATGCGTCCGGTGGGTTGCATTCGCCGTGGAAAATCACCACGCGCGCGCCTGCGGGCACGAACGGCGCTTTCCAGTAGTTCGTCGGCCAGGGCGGGATGCCGTGGTACTTGAAGCTGGGGCACCATTCGGCGGGCCAGTACTGCAGCTTGCCCTGGCGGTGCAGGAAGTCGGACAGATAGGCCTGCTCGTTGCGGAACTGCTTGCGGATTTCCTCGAAATGGCTGCGGAAGTACGCCAGCACATCGGGGTGCGCACCGAGCTCCCAGCGGTACACGGACGAATTGCCCGTGATTCGCCAAGGGCGCTTGTAGTCGTGGATGATCAGGAACTCGCCCGGCTGGGTGAAGAACTCGTCAAGCGGGCCGGTGACGACCACGTCCACGTCGAGAAACAGCGCCGTGCCGCGCAGACCATGCAGGTCGGGCGTGAAGGTCGCAAGCTTGGTCCAGCCGCGCTCGGGCAAGCCCTTGGGCAGGTCAAGCGAGGGAATCGGCAGGCATTCGACTTCGGCACGAATCCCTTTGCTGTCATCGGTCAGGCAGATGAAGCGAAAATCACCTTGCAGATTGCGCCGCACCATGGCGTAAAGCCGGTTGACGTATTCAGGGCCGTATTTCGTGCCCCACTTCATGCAGATGACATGGCGCTGGCGCGCTGGAATATTCGGAATGGCAGTCATGGGCAACGCAACAACAGGCCTTTAATCGCCTTGTTGGCGTTTTTTGACGGATTTTTGCTTCACTTTGGCACGTTTGACCATGCCGCCTGCGGTCAGTCGCTGGTTGCCCAGCACGCGCAGTTGCTTGACTTCGGGGCGTTGGCCGCCGCGCGAGCTGAACTTGAGCACCTTGACGTCGCGCGGGCCGGGCATGCGGTCCTCGTCGACGGTCTTTTCCTTTTCGGGAATCGGGCGCCACAGGACCAGCAGCTTGCCGATGTGCTGTATCGGTGCGGCGCTGAGTTCCTCGGCGAGTTGTTGGTAGATCTGGTCGCGTGCGGCGCGATCGTCATTGAAGACGCGGACCTTGATCAGGCCGTGGGCATTGAGCGCCGCGTCGATCTCTTTTTGCACGGCGGGCGTGAGGCCGTCGCCGCCGATCATGACCACGGGGTCGAGATGGTGGGCGTTGGCGCGGTGTTCCCGGCGCTCGGCGGGAGTCAATTGAATTTGGGGCATGGCCCGTATTATCTAGGCAGGACGTAATCAGTATGAAAACCAAGACCAAAAGCAAGAAGGTCAATAAGGCATGGCTCAACGACCATGTCAACGATACCTATGTCAAACTCGCCAAAATCGAGGGCTTTCGCGCCCGTGCGGCCTACAAGCTCAAGGAGATCGACGAGCAGCTGGGACTGATACGTCCGGGCCACTTTGTCGTCGATCTGGGCTGCACGCCCGGGGCCTGGAGCCAGTACGTACGCCGCAAGCTGTCCCCCAAGGGCGCTGCCGTGGGCGAGCTCAACGGCCGCATCATCGGGCTGGACCTGCTGCACATGGAGCCCATCGAAGGCGTGCATTTCCTCCAGGGCGATTTCCGCGAGGACGCGGTATTGGCCGAACTCGAAGCCTTGCTGGAAGGCAAGAAGGTCGATGTGGTGGTGTCCGATATGGCACCAAATTTGTCGGGTAATGACGCCACCGACGCCGCCCGCATCTGTCTGCTGGTCGAACTGGCGGTGGAATTCACCAAGCAGCACATGAAGCCCGAAGGCGCGCTGGTGGTCAAGCTGTTCCACGGCAGCGGCTACAGCGAGCTGGTGGAACTGTTCAAGCAGACCTTCAAGACCGTCAAGCCGATCAAGCCCAAGTCCTCGCGCGTGAAGTCTTCGGAAACCTTTCTGGTCGGCATGGGTCTGAAGTAGACGCGGCGCCCTTTGCGCCGCGGTTGGCGGCCGGCATTTGCCCAGGGAATACCCTCAAATGCCCTGCGCGCCTGCGCGACATCAAGGGAATTAAGGGTGCGCCGCCTTGAAGCACCTAAAATGGTCCCCAAATAGGCCATGAAGATTTCGTGACTTTTTCTCTGCATTCCATCTGGAGCCCCGCTTGAACAATCAGTGGTTTTCAAAAATTGCCGTGTGGCTGGTCATCGCCATGGTGCTGTTTACGGTGTTCAAACAATTTGACACCCGCACCAGCGCTGCGTCCGGTCACATCGGCTATTCCGAATTTCTGGAAGAAGTTCGCAACAACCGCATCAAGAGTGCGACCATCCAGGAAGGCCAGGGCGGCACCGAGATCGTCGCGGTCGCTGCGGACGGCTCCAAGCTGCGCACGACGGCCACCTACCTGGACCGCGGTCTGGTGGGCGACCTGATCGCCAACAACGTCAAGTTCGACGTCAAGCCGCGCGAAGAGGGCTCGCTGCTGATGTCCCTGCTCGTGAGCTGGGGTCCGATGCTGCTGTTGATCGGCGTGTGGGTCTACTTCATGCGCCAGATGCAAGGCGGCGGCAAGGGCGGGGCGTTCAGCTTCGGCAAGAGCAAGGCGCGCATGCTGGACGAGAACAACAACACCGTGACCTTTGCCGACGTCGCAGGTTGCGACGAAGCCAAGGAAGAAGTCAAGGAAGTCGTCGACTTCCTCAAGGACCCGACCAAGTTCCAGAAGCTTGGCGGCCGCATTCCGCGCGGTCTGCTGCTGGTCGGCCCTCCGGGTACCGGCAAGACCTTGCTGGCCAAGTCGATTGCCGGCGAAGCCAAGGTGCCGTTCTTCAGCATCTCGGGTTCGGACTTCGTTGAAATGTTCGTCGGCGTGGGCGCGGCCCGCGTGCGCGACATGTTCGAGAACGCCAAGAAAAACGCTCCCTGCATCATCTTCATCGATGAAATCGATGCCGTCGGTCGCCAGCGTGGCGCGGGCGTGGGCGGCGGCAATGACGAGCGCGAGCAGACCCTCAACCAGATGCTGGTCGAGATGGACGGCTTTGAAACCAACATGGGCGTGATCGTGGTCGCGGCCACCAACCGTCCCGACATTCTGGACGCCGCGCTGCTGCGCCCCGGTCGCTTCGAACGCCAGGTCTACGTGACGCTGCCCGACATCCGCGGCCGCGAGCAGATCCTCAACGTGCACATGCGCAAGATCCCGGTGAGCCAGGACGTGAACCCCGGCATCATTGCCCGCGGCACGCCCGGCATGTCGGGCGCCGATCTGGCCAACCTGTGCAACGAAGCGGCGTTGATGGCCGCGCGCCGCAATGCGCGCACGGTTGAAATGCAGGACTTCGAGAAGGCCAAGGACAAGATCATCATGGGCCCCGAGCGCAAGTCCATGGTCATGCCCGAGGAAGAGCGCCGCAACACGGCCTACCACGAAGCCGGCCATGCGCTGATCGGCAAGCTGCTGCCCAAGTGCGATCCGGTGCACAAGGTCACCATCATTCCGCGCGGCCGTGCGCTGGGCGTGACCATGAGCCTGCCCGAGAAGGACCGCTACTCCTTCGACAAGGAGTTCATGCTCAACCAGATCGCCATGCTGTTTGGCGGCCGGATTGCCGAAGAAGTGTTCATGCACCAGATGACCACCGGTGCCAGCAACGACTTCGAGCGTGCGACCCAGATTGCGCGCGACATGGTCACGCGCTACGGCATGACCGAGGCGCTGGGCCCCATGGTCTATGCGGAAAACGAAGGCGAAGTGTTCCTGGGCCGCTCGGTGACCAAGACCAACAACGTCAGCGAGCAGACCATGCAGAAGGTCGACGAGGAAGTGCGCCGCATCATCGACGAGCAGTACGCTCTGGCGCGCAAGCTGATCGAAGACAACAGCGACAAGATGCACGCCATGGCCAAGGCCATGCTGGAATGGGAAACCATTGACGCCGAGCAGCTCGACGACATCATGGCCGGCCGCGCACCGCGTCCGCCCAAGGACTGGACGCCTCGCATTCCTCCGTCCGGCGGCGACGATGCCAGCGGCGGCACGCCCGCGGTCAAGGCGGATGCGCCAGCCGCACCCGCCGTGGATGCCCCGCCCAGCGCGGATGCGGCACCCAACGCCGCCTGACGCCTCGGGCAGCAACAGCATGACAGCGGGGCCTTCGGGCCCCGTTTTCTTTTGGCTAACCATTTTTCAAATTCGGACAATTGACCATGCAGCAATGGCAGACCAGCCGCTTCCTGTTGGACCTTGAGCGTCCCCAGGTGATGGGCATCGTCAACGTGACGCCCGACTCGTTCTCGGACGGCGGGGCGCACGACAGCCTTGCCGGCGCGCTCGCGCACTGCGAGCAGCTGCTCAAGGACGGCGCCGACATTCTCGATATCGGCGGTGAATCCACGCGCCCGGGCAGCCCGGCCGTGGGGCTGGAAGATGAACTGGCACGCGTTGTGCCGCTGGTGCGCGAGGCCGTGAAGCTGGGCGTGCCGATCTCGGTGGATACCTACAAGCCCCAGGTAATGCAGGCCGTGCTCGACCTGGGCGCGGACATCATCAACGACATCTGGGCGCTGCGCCAGCCGGGCGCGGGCGCGGTGGTGGCGGGCCACGCGCAATGCGGCGTCTGCCTGATGCACATGCACAGCGTGCCGCAAAGCATGCACCGCGAGCACATGCAGGGC
>JBBKVU010000020.1:0-3243 GCA_037968595.1 Comamonas sp. | reverse complement strand
CCCGGCCCTGGTCGGCCATGTGATGGCCTATGTCGATGCCCTGGGGCTGGGGGCGGCGTCGCAGGTGGCCGAGAACCTGGGGCTGCTGACGGCGCTGGCTGGCGATGCCGAGCCGGCGGCCTTGTTGACGCTGCTGCACACCCACGTCGTGGGCCATGCGCCCGATGCGGCGCAGTTGCAGGCGCTGATGGAATTGCCGGCAAGCGGACATTCAAATGCGCAACTGCTGCAGATTGCCGCGGAGCTGGCGGTCACGGCGCAGGCCATGGACCTGGACGCGCTGGCGCGCAAGGGGCTGGAATTCACCCCCTATGAAGGCCCGGTGTTTGGCTCTGGCGGCAACGAGGTGTTTCTCGCGCAGCAGCGCGACGACCGCATCGACGCCGGGGCGGGTCTGGACACGGTGGTCTATGTTGGCAATGCAGCCGACTATGCGTGGAGCCGTGGGGATCAAGGCCAGTGGATCGTGCAGAGCAGCGCCCATGACGGCGGGCGTGACCCGCTCCAGGGGGTGGAGCGCCTGCGGTTTGCCGACCATGCGGTGGCACTGGACCTCAATGGCGCGGCGGGCCAGGCGCTGCGCATGCTTGGCGCCGTGCTGGGGGCGCAGGCCCTTGATGACCGGGCACTGGTCGGCGAGCTGCTTGCCTATGTGGATGCACATGGTGCCCAGGCGCTCGCCGATGGCGTGCAGGCCAACGGCACCCTGGACCGCCTCGCCGGCGGCGATAGCCCGCAGGCGCTGATCACCTTGCTTTACCGGAATGTGATGCAGCACGCGCCCGACCAAGCCGAGCTGGACTGGGCGCTGGACCTGGCCGCGCAGCAGGACTGGAACCGCGCCGACCTGCTGCTGCAGATGGCCGCGCTGCCGCAGGCGGCGCAGCTCATTGACCTGGATGGGCTGGCGGCGCAGGGCGTGGCATACGCCGTCTGGGAGCTTGAGCGCGCGCCTGTCTGATCTTCGGGCCCGGTCACAGCGCCTCGCGGCTGCGCCTTCACCGCCGCTGGCCGGCCCGGCATTCTCCAAACCGCAACACCGTGTTTGCGCACTTCATCGATAATCGCCCCCGTTCCATATCTTTCCTAGACACCGTTGATCTCCATCCTCCGCTTGGTTGCACTTGCCCTTGACCAGCTGGAAGTGGCCATCTGTGTCTTCGATACCCGTCACAGGACGCTGCTCTGGAACGACACCTTCCTGCAGTTCTTTCCCGAGCATGCGGGCCATGTGCATGAAGGAGAGGACTACCGCGAAAATCTGCGGCGCTTCTATCTCGGCAGGCTCGGTCCCCAGGAGCTGGCGTCGATGGAGCGCTACATAGAGGAAGGCATTCAGCGGCATCACCAGCAGCAGCGCGCCTTCGAGTTCGACCACCACGGCTACAGGGTGCGCGCGGCGTCGGTCTCGCTGGGCGCTTTGGGCCGGGTCAGGCTGTGGCGCAAGACCACGCCCTTGCTGCCGGGAATGCAGGACCGCATCAACCCGAGACTGGTGCAGCTGCCGGGGCAGATTTCCGCCGATACGGCCAGGGCGCTGGAAAGCCTGGCCGATGGCATCTTGATGGTCGACGAGCAGGATCGGGCCGTCTGGGCCAACCACGCTTTCCTGGTGCTGTATGGCCTGCGCGACATCGACAGCCTGGGCGCACGCCATTTCGACGAGATCTATGCGCAAGCCTGGCGCAGCGAGACGCCGACGGCAGGCCATGCCCGGGGCCTTGCCGTGCTCAAGGAGCGCCAGCGTTTTTCCGGCGCGCCCTATGTGCTGGCGCTGCCGCACAATCGCTGGGTGCGCATCGTCGAGCTGCGCGGCACCCAGGCCAATGGCAGCAGTTTCTTCTCCCATGTCGATGTCACTGCCTCACGCCGCCAGCAGGAAGAGCTGCACAAGCTGACGCTGCACCTGGAATCGCTGGCCGGCAAGGATGCATTGACCGACCTGGCCAATCGCCGGCGTTTCGACGAGGTGCTGGAGTCCGCGTGCGATGAAGCGCGCAGGCTGGGCACGGCGCTGTCGCTGCTGATGCTGGATGTGGACCATTTCAAGCATCTCAACGATGCCCACGGCCACCCCTTTGGCGACGAGGTGCTCAAGAGCTTTGCCCGTGTGCTGACCCATGTGGTGCAGCGCCCCGGCAGCCTGGTGGCGCGTTATGGCGGCGAGGAGTTTGCCATCCTGCTGCCGGACACCGACGCCGCGAGCGCGGCCAAGCTGGCGGAGTTTCTGCGCCTGCAGGTCGAAGGCATGTCGCTGGGAACCGAGGTCACGGGCGCGGTGCGCATCACGGTCAGCATAGGCATTGCCTGCAGCAGCCATTGCGCCGCGCAGGCCGGCTGCTCCGAGTTGGTGGATGCGGCCGACAAGGCCTTGTACCAGGCCAAGCACCAGGGGCGCAACCAGATTGCCCTGTCGGCCTAGCCCGGCAACGGGCGCTCAGGTCGTGCTAGGCCGCCTTCAAGCCATGGAAGGCCATGTCGAGGTATTCCTCCATGACTTCGCGCGTGGACATAGCCCCCTTTGGATTGTGCCAGCGCGTCATCTGGTTGAGCGAGGACAGCAGGAAGCGCCCGGTCAGCGCCACGTTGTGCGCCTTGAACACTCCGGCTTCGATGGCATCGGCAATGCAGCTGCGCAGCAGGCCTTCGTATTCATTGCGCAGCGCAATCGTCAGCGTGCGCTGCTCGCTTTCGGCGCCCATCCAGAACGCATTCGAGCCGGCCATCCAGGAGTCGCGGTCGGCGTCCATGAAGTCGGCGGAGACCAGCATGTACTGGCGCACTTTTTCCAGCGGCGTGGGCGCGGCGTCGACCGCGGCGCGCACGGAATCGATCAGCGCGCGCAGCGAGTCGAGAACGATGCGGTGGAACAGCGCTTCCTTGTTGGGGAAGTGGTAGTACAGCGCGGCCTTGGTGACCCCCACCTGGTCGGCGATCTGTCGAAGCGGTGTCTCGCCGAAGCCCTGCGTGCCAAACAGTTGCAGCGCCGTGCGCAGGATCGTCTTGCGGGTCTCGTTCGCGTCTCGACTCATTGTCGCTCCGTGCTGTTCATCGTGTGCGGGGGTGTGGTGGTGAGTGATTGGCGGAACGTGCCGACCGGCGGGACGGGGGGGTGAACCGCCGGCCGGCACATCTGCGGGCTAGCTCACGCCAGCCGGTTCGTGGGACTCCTCCTGGGCGGTCGCAGCCGGTTCGGCGGCCTCATCGGGTTCCGCCGTCTGATTGGTCCGCGCCCACAGGCTG
>JBBKVU010000019.1:0-5732 GCA_037968595.1 Comamonas sp. | reverse complement strand
CTTGATGTCGCCGCCCGCGGCCGCACCTGCCAAGGTGGAGCCGCCCAAGCCTGCGCCGGTCAAGCCCGAGCCCAAGCCTGAACCCAAGCCCGAAGCCAAGCCCGAAGCCAAGCCCAAGGCAGAACCCAAGCCCGAGCCAAAGCCCGAAGCCAAGCCCAAGGCCGAAGCCAAGCCCGAACCCAAGGTGGAAGCCAAGCCCAAGGTCGATGAAGCAGCGCGCGCCCGCGCACTGCTGGAAGGCCGTTCGGCCACTGAGAGCGAAAGCGAGCGCATGGTGGTGCAGGTCGGTGCGTTTGGCGATGCGGACAAGGCGCGCGAAGTGCGCGCCAAGCTCGAAGGCGCGGGCCTCAAGGCCTTCACCCAGACCGTGTCGACCAAGGATGGCCAGCGCACCCGGGTGCGTGTGGGCCCGTACAACAGCCGTGCCGAGGCCGAGAAGGCCGCGGCGCGGGTCAAGGGACTGGGCTTGCCGGCTTCGGTGATCAAGCCCTGATGCGCTGCATTGCTGTGTGACCATGGGCGCTGTCGACTGGATTTTTCTGGCCGTGGTGCTGGGTTCGCTGCTGCTGGGCGCCTGGCGCGGCCTGGTGTATGAACTCCTGTCGCTCGTAGGGTGGCTCGTGGCCTTCGTGGCGGCGCGCTACGGGGCGGAGACAATGGGCGGGTTTCTGCCGATGGGCGGCAGCGATGCGTCGCTGCGCTACGCAGCCGGATTTGTCGTGACGTTTATTGCTGTGGCGTTTGTCTGGGGCCTGGTTTCCAGCCTTGCCAAGCGCTTAATTGATGGCGTGGGTCTGCGGCCGGTGGACCGCACGCTCGGCGCGGTATTTGGACTGTTGCGGGGCGGGCTGCTGCTGGTCGTTGTGACCCTGGTGGTCACCTATACGCCCTTGCAGCAGTCGCAGTGGTGGCAGGAATCGCTGATTGCGCCACAGCTTGGCGGCCTGCTGCTGGACTGGATGCCGGCGCTGCCGCAGGAATTGGGAAGGTATTTGCCTTCAAGATGAGGGCAGGGCGGCCCTACCCGGGCGGCCTTGCAAGAATGGCGGGACTTTTCCCGCGGATGGATGGAACGCAACTATGTGTGGAATCGTCGGTGTAGTCAGCACTGCACCCGTGAATCAGCTGATCTATGACGCGCTACTGCTTTTGCAGCACCGCGGACAGGATGCGGCAGGCATCGTGACCCAGCAGGAACGCAAGTTCTACATGCACAAGGCCAAGGGCATGGTGCGCGATGTTTTCCGTACGCGCAACATGCGCGCGCTGCCCGGCAACATCGGCCTGGGCCAGGTGCGCTACCCCACGGCCGGCAATGCGGCCAGCGAAGAAGAGGCCCAGCCCTTCTACGTCAACGCGCCTTTCGGCATCGTCATGGTGCACAACGGCAACCTGACCAACGCCAAGCAGCTGCGCGCCGAACTTGCCGACACCGACCATCGCCACACCAACACGGACAGCGACTCGGAAGTGCTGCTCAACGTGCTGGCACATGAACTGGCGCGCGCCACCAGCGGTGCGCCGCTCAAGAGCGTAGACGTGTTCAAGGCGGTGCGCGCGGTGCACAAGCGGGTGCGCGGCTCGTACGCGGTGATCGCGCTGATTGCCGGATACGGCCTGCTGGCTTTCCGCGACCCCTATGGCATCCGTCCCCTGTGCATGGGTCGCGGCGCCGATGGCAGCGTCATGCTGGGCAGCGAATCGGTGGCGCTCGAAGGCAACCTCTACACGCTGGAGCGCGATGTCGCGCCGGGCGAAGCGGTCTACATCGGCCTCGACGGCAAGGTCCAGGCAGAGCAGTGCGCCGAGAAGAGCTCGCTGCACCCCTGCATCTTCGAATACGTCTACCTGGCGCGGCCCGATTCCGTCATGGACGGCATCTCGGTCTACCAGGCGCGCCTGAACCTGGGCGAATCGCTGGCCAAGCGCGTGATCTCCACCGTGCCGCCCAACGAGATCGACGTGATCATTCCGATTCCCGAATCGAGCCGTCCCAGCGCCATGCAGCTGGCCCAGCTGCTGGGCCTGCCGTACCGCGAAGGCTTCGTGAAGAACCGCTACGTCGGCCGCACCTTCATCATGCCCGGCCAGGGCGCGCGCAAGAAATCGGTGCGCCAGAAGCTCAACGCGATCAGCAGCGAGTTCAAGGGCCGCAACGTGCTGCTGGTCGATGATTCCATCGTGCGCGGCACGACGTCCAAGGAAATCGTGCAGATGGCGCGCGATGCCGGCGCCAACAAGGTGTACCTGGCAAGCGCCGCGCCGCCGGTGCGCTTTCCCAATGTCTACGGCATCGACATGCCCACCAAGAGCGAGCTGGTCGCCCACGACCGCACGGTCGAGGAAATCCGCCAGGTCATCGGTTGCGACGCGCTGATCTATCAGGACGTCGACGGCATGAAGAAAGCCATTGGCGCGCTGAACCCGGCGGTCAACGGCTTCGAGGCCTCGTGCTTTGACGGCGTGTATGTGACCGGCGACATTTCCGAAGGCGATATCGCGGCGCTCAACGCGGGCCGCACCGGCGGCGCCGAAGAAGGCGATGTCGATACTTCGCGCCTTTCGCTGCCCAACGCCCAGGACGCCTGAGCGTCAGAGTACGAACGATTGCAAGCAATCAAGCGGGGCGCGGCCTGCGCCGCCGGCTTGGCAGTCATGGAAAAGAGCTAAAAACGCGGAAGGGTCAGGCCTTGAAATCTGACTGGCCCAGCGGGTTTGGCTCATTTTTCTTTGCGCCGCCAGGATAGCCCCGGGCCTATGTGCCTCCGCTGGACAACCAGGAATTCAACCGTGACCGAACGAACCCTTCCCGCCGGCCTGCACCCCGATACCCTCGCGGTGCGTGAATCCGTGGAGCGCAGCCAATGGGGCGAGCACAGCGAAGCGCTGTACCTCACCAGCAGCTTCGTGCAGCCCGACGCCGCCACGGCCGCGCGCCGCTTTGCCAACGAGGAGCCGGGCTATACCTACAGCCGCACTTCCAACCCCACCGTGAGCAGCTTCGAGCGCCGCCTGGCCGCGATGGAAGGCACGCAGGCCGCGGTCGCCACGTCGACCGGCATGGCTGCCATCCTGCTGGTCGCCATGACCGTGCTCAAGGCCGGCGACAACATCATCTGCTCGCAGTCGATGTTCGGCTCGACGATCAAGCTGCTGGGCGGCGAGATGGCGCGTTTTGGCGTGACCACCAGCTTTGTGTCGCAGACCGATGTCGCCGCCTGGAAGGCCGCGATCCGTCCGGAAACCAAGCTGCTGTTTGCCGAGACCCCGACCAACCCGCTGGGCGACCTGTGCGACATCGCGGCGCTGGCCGAGCTGGCGCATGCGCATGGCGCCTTGCTCGCGGTCGACAACAGCTTTGCCTCGCCGGTGCTGCAGCGGCCCGTGGAATTCGGCGCTGACCTGATCGTGCATTCGGGCACCAAGCTGCTTGACGGCCAGGGCCGTGTCATGGCGGGCGCGGTCTGTGGCCCCAAGGCGCTGATCGAAGAGAAGATGGGCGGCTTCATGCGCACCGCGGGCCTGAACCTTGCGCCGTTCAACGCCTGGGTGGTGCTCAAGGGTATGGAGACGCTGTCGCTGCGCGTCAAGGCCATGAGCGCCGCGGCGCTGCAGATGGCGCACTGGCTTGAAGCCCACCCCAAGGTCGCACGCGTTCACTATCCCGGCCTGCCCACCCATCCCCAGCATGAACTGGCCATGCGCCAGCAATCGGGCATGGGCGGCGGCGTGCTTGCCTTCGACGTGATCGGCGACACGCCCGAGGCGCTGCGCGCCAACGCGTTCGCGGTCATCGACAGCACGCGCGTGTGCAGCATCACCGCCAACCTGGGCGATGTGAAGACCACCATCACCCATCCGGCCAGCACCTCGCATGGCCGGCTTTCCGAAGACCAGCGTCAGGCTGCCGGCATTGGCCAGGGCCTGATCCGCCTGTCGGTCGGCCTCGAACATCTTGAAGACATCAAGGCAGATCTCTGCCGTGGACTGGATACCCTGTAATGAGCACCAAAGTACGTACCCGTTTCGCCCCTTCGCCCACCGGCTTCATCCACCTGGGCAATATCCGCTCGGCGCTCTATCCCTGGGCCTTTGCGCGCGCCAACGGCGGCGACTTCATCCTGCGCATCGAGGACACCGATGTGGAGCGCTCGACCCAGGCGTCGGTGGACGTGATTCTCGAAGGCATGGAGTGGCTGCAGCTCACGCCCGACGAAGGCCCGTTCTATCAGATGCAGCGTATCGAGCGCTACAAGGAGGTGCTGGTGCGGCTGCAGGAGAAGGGCCTGGTCTACCCCTGCTATATGAGCATGCAGGAACTCGACGCGCTGCGCGAGCAGCAGATGGCCAACAAGGAAAAGCCGCGCTACGACGGCACCTGGCGCCCCGAGCCCGGCAAGCAGCTGCCGCCCGTGCCCGAAGGCGTGCAGCCCGTGCTGCGCTTCAAGACGCCACAGGGCGGTGTCGTCGCCTGGGAAGACAAGTGCAAGGGCCGCATCGAGTTCCAGAACAGCGAACTCGACGACCTGGTGATTGCGCGCCCCGATGGCACGCCCACCTACAACTTCTGCGTCTGCGTCGATGACATGGACATGGCGATCACCCATGTGATCCGCGGCGACGACCACATCAACAACACGCCGCGCCAGATCCACATCTTTGAAGCGCTGGGCGCCGATGTGCCGGTGTTTGCCCATCTGCCCACGGTGCTCAACGAGCAGGGCGAGAAGATGAGCAAGCGCAACGGCGCCAAGGCCGTGACGCAGTACCGTGACGAAGGCTATCTGGCCGACGCCATGGTCAACTACTTGGCCCGCCTGGGCTGGAGCCATGGCGACGACGAGATCTTCAGCCGCGCCCAGTTTCTCGAATGGTTCAACCTCGACCACCTGGGCCGCAGCGCGGGCCAGTTCGACGAAGCCAAGCTGCGCTGGGTCAACGCCCAGCACCTCAAGGCCCTGGACGACCAGGCGCTGTCCGTGCTGGTCAAGCCTTTCCTGGAGAAGCGCGGCATCGCTGCCGCCGAACTCGATGCGGGCGACCAGCTGGTGCGCATCTGCGGTCTGTTCAAGGACCGCTGCGACACCCTGGTGGCGCTGGCCGACTGGGCCCAGGTCTTCTATAGAGACGTCACGCCCAATGCCGAAGAGCATGCCAAGCATGTGACCGAAGCCGTGCAGCCGGCGATTGCCGCGCTGGCCGCCGCGCTGGCCAGCTGCGAATGGACGCGTGAAGCGATCTCCGCGGCGTTCAAGGAAGTGCTCAAGGCCCAGGGCCTGAAGATGCCGCAGCTGGCCATGCCGGTGCGCGTGCTGACGGTGGGTTCGGCGCACACGCCATCGGTCGATGCAGTGCTTGAATTGCTCGGTCGTGAAAAAATTGCTGCGAGATTGCAAAACGCTTAAAAACCTGTCTATAATTCGAGTCTTCAACGACACACAGCAAGAAATTGATTGTGTTGTCAAGATGGAAATTGTGGGGGTATAGCTCAGCTGGGAGAGCGCTTGCATGGCATGCAAGAGGTCATCGGTTCGATCCCGTTTACCTCCACCATAGAAGTTGAAGACGTTCTGAAAAGAACGTGCGTTGAAGACGGACAAGTTCCAAGGTTTTGACCCTATCGTCTAGAGGCCTAGGACATCACCCTTTCACGGTGAGTACCGGGGTTCGAATCCCCGTAGGGTCGCCAAGTTTGAAGCACTTGGGTTTGGTAAAAATATTTACCGAATCAC
>JBBKVU010000018.1:0-3125 GCA_037968595.1 Comamonas sp. | reverse complement strand
CAGCAGCGCGCTGGCCGCGCGGTCCAGCCGCACCTCTTCCACGCCAAAGCCCAGCTCGGCCATCTGGCGGCTGAACGCCGAGCGGTTGCCGCGGTCCGGGTCCACGACCCAGATCTGCGCCTCGGGCGTGCAGTGCGAATCAATGTAATGGGGCAGGGTGGCGCGCGCATCGCGCTCATAGAGCAGATCGCTGCCGACAATCAGGTCGAAGCGGCCGTCGACGGCCCAGACTTCGCTTTGCTCGTTGGTGGCCGATTGGTAGTCGTGCGGCAGGCTGCGCGTGCCATGGGTCAGATCGTCATGGTCGCGCTCGGCGATGTCCATGCGTTCGTAGGCGGTCTGGTCGGTGGAGGTCGCGCCCCAGTGGCCTATGCGGAACTTCATTGGCGGCAGCTGGTTCAGGCGCAGGTTCTCGCGGATGAAGCTGCCGGCCAGGGGATGGCAGTCGCTGGCCGTGATGTCCTCGCCGCGGCGGTGGCACACCAGGCTTGCCAGGCCCAGGCCGCAGCCCAGCTCCAGAATGCGTTCGCCGGCAACCCGCGGGCGCGCCGCCATGCAGGCCGCAAGCTGTTCACCCGAAGGCCACAGCAGGCCGAACAGCGGCCAGAATGCGTCGGAAATGCCCAGCTGCTCGGCCTCTCCCTGTGGATCGTGGAACTGCTGTTTGTCGAGCAGCGACCGTATGGTCAGCTGCTCCACGCCATGGACGGCGACGGATTCTTGCTTGGTGAGATAGCCGGACATGGCTGGCTGACGCGCTTGCACCCAGGGGCGAGGCGGTGTCGGTGGAGAAGCAGTCAGTATGGGGCTTTTGCCTACAAGCAGCGGCGCGTCGGGGTTTAGCGCAGACGATTTAGGCGGGCACAATGGCTGCGGCGCCTGTTGGCGAATCACAAAGGAATTTCATTTATGGCTGCAACCGGTTTGCTGATGCTGATCGATGACATCACCACCTTGCTTGACGATATCGCGTTGATGGCCAAGACGGCCGCGCGCCAGTCGACCGGCATGGCCGACGATGTCGTGACCATGACCAAGGTGGCCACGCAGAAGACGGCCGGGGTGCTGGGCGATGACCTTGCGCTCAACGCCGAGCAGGTGTCGGGCGTGCACTCCGACCGCGAGCTGGCCGTGGTCTGGGCCGTGGCCAAGGGCTCGATGCTCAACAAGGTGATGCTGGTGCCCGCGGCGCTGCTGATCAGCGTGTTCCTGCCCGCGGCCATCACGCCGCTGCTGATGGTTGGCGGCGCTTTCCTGTGCTTCGAAGGCGTGGAGAAGATCGTGCATTCCTGGCAGCGGTACCAAGCCAAGCGCCAGGGCAAGGCGCACGCACCCGCTGCCGTGGCCCGGCCCGCTGCCGTGGCACAGACGCCAGAAAAACTCGAGCAGGATCTGCAGGCACTCGAGAAGTCCAAGGTCAGCGGCGCGATACGCACCGATTTCATCCTGTCGGCGGAAATCATTGCCATTGCGCTGGGAACGGTCTCGTCGGAACCGCTGATCGAGCAGGCCGCGGTGCTGTCCCTGGTGGCGCTGCTGGTCACGGTCGTGGTCTACGGCATCGTGGCCTTGATCGTGCGTCTCGACGACGTCGGCCTGGCGCTGATGGCGCGCAGCAGCGCGGCGCTGCAGGCGCTCGGCCGCGGCATTCTGCAGGCCACGCCCTGGCTGATGCGCACGCTGTCGATTGTCGGAACGGCGGCCATGTTCCTGGTCGGCGGCAGCCTGCTGGTGCATGGCATGGCATTTATCGAGCATGGGCTTGAAGCCGCGCTGGCGGTGGTTGCCAGCTGGCCTGCCGCGGGACTGTGGGCCTTTGTGCTGCCGCAGCTGGTGCATGTGATCGTCGGCGCGCTGATCGGCTGCGTGGTGCTGGCCGGCGTGAAGCTGTACCAGCGCCTGCGCGGCGCGCGGCCCGAGGCGGCGCCAACGCACTGAACGCGCAAACGTTTGCGGATTCCTTGCGCTAGGGCAAAACCCCGGGTTGCGCTCGCGTGTCCAATGGTTTTCACGGGGGTTGTCCCCGGTCCAATCATTGCCTCACCATGAAGAAAACCCTCCTGGCCGCCGCCGCCCTCTGTGCCCTGACTTCGGGAGCCGCCATGGCGCAGACCGAAGGTCCGTGGCTGGTGCGCGCGCGCGCCGTGCATCTCGACAGCGCCAACAAGGACAGCACCGGCCTGGGCCTGTCGATCAACAACAAGACCATTCCCGAAATCGACATCACCTACTTCTTCAGCCCGAATTTCGCCGCTGAACTGGTGCTGACCGTGCCGCAGAAGCAGGATGTGCACTCGAGCGTTGCGGGCTACCTGGGAACGCTCAAGCACCTGCCTCCGAGCCTGCTGGCCCAGTACCACTTCACCCAGTTCAGCGGCTTCAAGCCGTATGTGGGCGCGGGCGTCAACTACACGCGTTTCTCCAGCGTGAAGCTGCTGGGCGGCGCGGCCGACGTGCAGCGCAACAGCTGGGGCGGCGCGCTGCAGGTCGGCGTGGACATTCCGCTGAACAAGCAGTGGTCGCTGAACTTCGATGTGAAGAAGGTCTACATCAACACCGATGTGACGCTCAATGGCGTCAAGGCCGGCAACTTCAAGATCAACCCGGTGCTGGTGGGCGTGGGCGTGGGCTATCGCTTCTAAGCGGCGTCAAGCGTGGCATGAGGTCAGGCCGCGTCTGGGCGCGTCTAGGCGCGTCTCATCGCGCGGCGTAGGGCCGCGCAAACCATGCATGATGGCTCGATGCCCGGGCATTCATGGTTCGACAAGCTCACCACCTACGGGGCGGGCGGTTTGTTCACTCCCAAGACTGTCAATGGCTCGCAGGGCTGAGCCTCTTACTTCCACCCGCCTCCCAGCGCCTTGTACAACTGCACCCGGTTGTCGAGTTCCGCCTGGTGCAGGCGCACCACCTCGAGTTCGGCCGCATAGAGATTGCGCTGGGCATCGAGCTCCTCGATATAGCTGGCATAGCCGGCCTGGTAGCGGTCATGCGCAAACGTCAGGCTTTGCTGCAGCACGTCGCGCCGCTCGATTGCAAACTGCGTCTGGCGCGCTAGCCGGGCGCTGCCGGTGAGCGCGTTCTCGGTGTCGGCAAACGCCGCCAGCACCGCGCCGCGGTAGGCC
>JBBKVU010000017.1:0-6111 GCA_037968595.1 Comamonas sp. | reverse complement strand
TGCTTGAAGCCTTCGACCAGCACCCAGTCGACGCCGGCATCGAGCTCGGCAAGCATGGCGTGGATATCGAGCGCCGCGGGCGCCTCGAACTCGCGCATCAGCGCCAGGCGCTGGTCCGAGACCACGAGCACCTCGAACGCCCCGGCCTGGCGGTGGCGCCAGCTGTCCTTGCCCGGCTGGTCGATGTCAAAGCGGTGGTGGGCATGCTTGACCACCGACACGCGCAGGCCGCGCGCGCGCAGCTGCGCTATGACCTGCTCGACCAGCGTGGTCTTGCCCGCGCCGGAATAACCGGCAAAGCCGACCACTTTCATGACCGGCCCCGCATCCCAGACTGCATGCGTTTGTACCGCCCACGGCCCATGCAACTGGCGCGCCCCAGCAAGGAGGCAGCGAGGAAGGGCCGCCCCGCACCGAGGCTGCCGCCCCCCTCCACCGAAGGATGAGAGGGGGGAGCGGCGAAGCCGCTCTGGGGGTGCTTGATTTCAGCAATGCTGGACGATATAGGCCTTGACCTGGTCCACATCGGCCGGCATGCGCTGCACGCGCTTGGGCAGGTCTTCGATGCCTATGAACTTCGCCGGACGGTCGGGCAGACGGCCCAGCGCTTCCTCGATGGTTTCGGCAAACTTGATCGGCAGTGCGGTTTCCAGGACGATCATCGGCAGCGTCGAATGCTGGTCGCGCGCCACCTTGACGCCGTCGGCGGTGTGGGTGTCGATCACCATGCCGAAGCGCTCGGCGACATCGCGGATGGTCGCCAGGCGGTCGGCATGCGTGCTCTTGCCGCTGACGAAGCCGTAGCGTGCTGCGGCTTGCGCAAACAGCGGATCGGCGCTCAGATCGAAGAAGCCGTCACGCGCCACGCCTTCGGCAAACAGCGCGCGCGTGCGCTCGCCGTCGCGGCCCAGCAGATCGAACACGAAGCGCTCGAAATTGCTGGCCTTGCTGATGTCCATCGACGGGCTCGAAGTCTCGTAGGTGTTGGCGCTGCCGCGCACGCGGTAGATGCCGGTGCGAAAGAACTCGTCAAGCACGTCGTTCTCGTTGGTCGCGACCACGAGCTTTTCTATGGGCAGGCCCATCTGCCGCGCCACGTGGCCGGCGCAGACGTTGCCGAAGTTGCCGCTGGGCACGGAGAAGCTGACCTTCTGGTCGTTGCTCTGCGTGGCCTGCAGGTAGCCGGCGAAGTAATACACCACCTGGGCCAGCAGCCGCGCCCAGTTGATCGAGTTGACGGTGCCGATCTTGTAGCGCGCCTTGAACGCGTGATCGTTGGAGACCGCCTTGACGATGTCCTGGCAGTCGTCGAACACGCCGTCGATGGCGATGTTGTGGATATTCTCGTCCTGCAGGCTGAACATCTGCGCCTGCTGGAACGGGCTCATGCGGCCGTGCGGGCTGGTCATGAAGACGCGCACGCCCTTCTTGCCGCGCATCGCGTACTCGGCCGCGCTGCCGGTGTCGCCGCTGGTCGCGCCCAGGATGTTGAGGGTTTCGCCGCGGCGCGCGAGTTCGTATTCGAACAGGTTGCCCAGCAGCTGCATGGCCATGTCCTTGAAGGCCAGCGTCGGGCCGTTGGACAGGGCTTCAAGCCACAGGCCGTCCTCGACGTGACGCAGCGGAACGATCTCGCCGGTGCCGAAGACTTCGGCCGTATAGGTCTTGGCGCACAGCGCGCGCAGGTCGTCGGCCGGAATGTCGTCGATGTACAGCGACAGGATGCGAAAGGCGAGCTCGGCATAGCCTTGCTCGTGGTAGACGCGGCGCAGCTCGCTGAGCTGGGCGTCGTCGATCTGCGGATAGCTTTCGGGCAGATAGAGGCCGCCATCGGGCGCCAGGCCTTCAAGCAGGATGTCGCAAAAACGCTTGCGTTCGGAATGACCACGGGTGGAGAGGTAAAGCATGGGCGGGGCCTTCAGTTCAGCTCTTCCTTGCGGATGCGGTTGATCGGTGCCAGCACGGTGGGCAGCGCCTGGATCTGCACCAGGGCGGCGTCCATGTCGCCTTCGCGCGTGTCGTGGGTGAGAATGATCAGGTCGGTCTGGGTCGAACCCTCGCCGCCGATTTCATCGGCTTCGCGCTGCAGCACGGCATCGATGCTGATGCCGGCACTCGCCAGGATGCCCGTGACCTTGGCCAGCACGCCGGCTTCGTCGGACACGCGCAGGCGCAGGTAGTAGCTGGTCACGACTTCGCTCATCGGCAGCACCGGCAGGCTGCTCATCGCGCCTTCAAGCGTGTTCGACTGGAAGGCCAGGGGCGGCACGCGGTGGGCGGCATCGGCATCGGCCAGGCGCGCGATGTCGACCAGATCGGCGATCACCGCGCTGGCCGTGGGCTCGGAGCCCGCGCCCTTGCCGTAGTACAGCGTCGTGCCGACGGCGTCGCCGTGCACCACCACGGCGTTCATCGCGCCTTCGACATTGGCGATCAGGCGCTTGGACGGCACCAGCGAGGGATGGACGCGCAGTTCCACGCCTTTGTCGGTGCGCTTGGTGATGCCCAGCAGCTTGATGCGGTAGCCCAGCTGCTCGGCGTAGCGGATGTCGGCCGCGGCCAGTCCCGTGATGCCTTCGATATAGGCCTTCTCGAACTGCACGGGAATGCCGAACGCGATCGCGCTCATCAGCGTGACCTTGTGCGCTGCGTCCACGCCTTCGATGTCGAAGGTCGGGTCGGCTTCGGCGTAACCCAGACGCTGGGCTTCCTTGAGCACCACGTCGAAGTCCAGGCCCTTGTCGCGCATTTCGGACAGGATGAAGTTGGTCGTGCCGTTGATGATGCCCGCCAGCCACTGGATGGAGTTGGCGGTCAGGCCTTCGCGCAGCGCCTTGATGATGGGAATGCCACCCGCGACCGCGGCCTCGTAGGCCACCATCACGCCCTTGTCGGCCGCGGCCTGGAAGATTTCCGTGCCATGCACCGCCAGCAGCGCCTTGTTGGCCGTGACCACATGCTTGCCCGCGGCAATCGCTTCGAGCACCAGCTGCTTGGCGATGCCATAGCCGCCGATCAGCTCGACCACGACATCGATGTCGGGGTTGGCAATGACTTCGCGCGCGTCGCCGACCACGCGCACGGCGTCACCGACCACGCTCTTTGCGCGCTCCGTGTCCAAGTCGGCGACCATGGTAATTTCAATCCCGCGACCTGCGCGGCGGCGAATTTCGCCCTGATTGCGCTGCAGCACGTTGAAAGTGCCACTACCCACGGTGCCAATGCCCAGAAGGCCTACTTGGATCGGTTTCATATACAAATTGCCAGTCAAAAAACGCTGCGGTGCGCAGCAATGGGAAAGCAGTGAATCAGTTCGTGCCGAAGCGCACGCGCGCTTTTTCCAGGAACACGGCGACACGGCGAATGGCTTCGCGCAGGTCGGCCTCGTGCGGCAGGAAGACAATGCGGAAATGGTCGGGTTCGGGCCAGTTGAAGCCTGTTCCCTGTACCAGCATGACCTTGGTTTCCTGCAGCATCTCGAGGAAGAACTGCTGGTCGTCCCTGATCGGATAGATCACCGGATCGAGCTTGGGGAACATGTACAGCGCCGCCTGGGGCTTGACGCAGCTCACGCCCGGAATCGCGGTGATCAGTTCGTGCGCCAGGTCGCGCTGCACGCGCAGCCGGCCGCCGGCGCGCACCAGGTCATCGATGCTCTGGTGGCCGCCCAGCGCCGTCTGCACCGCCCACTGGCCGGGCACGTTGGCGCACAGCCGCATGTTGGACAGCATGTTCAGGCCTTCGATGTAGTCGCGTGCGGGCTTCTTGTCGCCCGACACCACCAGCCAGCCCGCGCGGTAGCCGCAGGAGCGGTAGGCCTTGGACAGCGAGTTGAAGGTCAGCGTCAGCACATCGGTCGACAGGCTGGCCAGCGGCACATGCTTGGCGTCGTCGTAGAGCACCTTGTCATAGACTTCGTCGGCAAAGATCACCAGGCCATGCTCGCGCGCGATCTCGACGATGCCCTTGAGCAGTTCGGTCGAATACAGCGCGCCCGTGGGGTTGTTCGGGTTGATGACCACGATGCCCTTGGTGCGCGACGTGACCTTGGCGCGGATGTCGTCCAGGTTGGGCATCCAGCCATTGGCCTCATCACACACGTAGTGCACCGGCGTGCCGCCCGACAGGCTGGCCGCGGCCGTCCACAGCGGGTAGTCGGGCGCGGGCAGCAGCAGTTCGTCGCCGTTGTCGAGCAGCGCATTGGTCGCCATCACGATCAACTCGGACGCCCCGTTGCCCAGGTAGATGTCATCGAGCGTCACGCCCTGTATGCCCTGGTGCTGGGTCTCGTGCATCACGGCCTTGCGCGCGCCGAAAATACCCTTGCTGTCCGAATAGCCCGCGGAATTGGGCAGATTGCGGATCATGTCCTGCTGAATTTCCTCGGGGGCATCGAAGCCGAACACCGCCAGATTGCCGATATTGAGCTTGATGATCTTGTGCCCGTCTTCCTCCATCTGCTTGGCCGCGTCCATGATGGGCCCGCGGATGTCATAGCAGACGTTGGCAAGTTTGGCGGATTTGAGGACGGTCTTCATGCTGGTAGGGAGTAGTTACTGCAGAACACGCCAAAGGGCAAAAACCCCCTGGTGAAACCTATAATTTGACCACAGTTCCGCACTGCACCATCGCGCCCATGGGCATGGCCGCAGTTCCATTTTTTCGCCGGCTGCCAGCAGCAGCCGCCGCAACCGGGCACCGCATGAAATTCCAACCCGACCGCTCCGACGCCCAGAACATCCGCGGCTATGGCCCCGGCTGGATCGCCATCGACCAGGAAAAATACACCCACAGCCTGATCATCAGCTCGCAGGGACTGATCAAGGACTGGGATTGCCAGCGTTTCGAGGACCTGACGCCGGCGCACTTCGCGGCGCTGGCCGAAATCCCTGCGGAACTGGTGCTGTTTGGCAGTGGCGCACGCAACCGCTTTGTGTCGCCCGCCTGGCTGCAGCCGCTGATGGCCAAGGGCATAGGCCTGGAAACCATGGACACGCAGGCGGCATGCCGCACCTACAACATCCTTGCCGGCGAGGGCAGAAACGTGGTCGCAGCGCTGCTGCTGGAGTAATCCCAGCGAAAAGAAGTGTGCTAAATCAATTCAGGGTAAAATACACGGCTGCGGTTGGGGGTTGCACCAAAGCAATAACAGACCTTTGCCCTCAACTATTCAACGACTACACCCGAGAGATAGAAGCGCATGGCGATCGTTGTCAACAAACCACTCCCTGAATTCGAAGCCAATGCAACCGGCGGGCTCAAGGTGTCCAACACCTCCCACAACGGCCAAATTGTGATTCTCTACTTCTATCCTAAAGACAATACGCCCGGTTGTACCACCGAAGCGATGCAGTTTCGGGATAAATACAAGGATTTTGTCAAAGCCGGTGCCGCGGTCTTCGGTGTTTCGCGCGACAACATGAAATCCCATGATGACTTCAAGGAAAAGCTCGAGCTGCCCTTCGAACTCATTGCCGACACCGAAGAAAAGATGTGCCACATGTTTGGCGTGGTCAAGAACAAGATCATGTACGGCAAGAAGGTCAAGGGCATAGAGCGCAGCACCTTCCTGATCGACGCCGACGGCATCTTGCACCAGGAATGGCGCGGCCTCAAGGTCCCCGGCCATGTCGAGGAAGTGCTCAAGGCCGTCAAGTCCTTGAAGACACTGAAGAAGGAAGCGGCCTGATTTTTCGCCGCTGCCCCTGAATGCCTCTGACTGTCACAGAGGTATGCATAATGGAACGATGCTCCTGAGCTTCGTGTCCCTGTGTATTTCCAATCCCAAGCCGCCCCGGTCTCCGTGGCGGCTTTGTGCTTTTTGTTCCGCTGTTTTTTGATTGGGCCCGCCGAATATGCCACTGCCTCCCGCACCCAGCCGCCGCGCGGCCACTCTTCCGGCCGAAGCTTTCAGCGTGGTCGCGCAACGCAAGGACACGCGCCCCAACGTTGCCGACGATGAATTCGACGACGCTCCGGTCGCTGTCGCGGTTGCCGCTGCCTCCCCGGCACGCCGGCGCAGCGCCACCCCGGAAGCCGCCGCCCCCATGATCCAGGTGGAAACCACGGCGCGCGCCGCCGCGCCTGCCATCCCGGCAAGCGCACCCGTCG
>JBBKVU010000016.1:0-3363 GCA_037968595.1 Comamonas sp. | reverse complement strand
CTATTTGCGCCGCCACAAGCCGCACGCGCGCATCCTGCTGCTGGACGCCAAGAACGATTTTTCCAAGAAGCCGCTGTTCCTGCAGGGCTGGAAAGCCCTGTATGGCGACATGATCGACTGGCGCGGCCTGGACGACGACGGCGCGGTGGTGCGCGTGGACGCGCGCCGGCGCGAAGTCGAGACCGCCTCGGGCGCGCTGCACCGCGCCGATGTGCTCAATGTGATTGCGCCGCAAAAAGCCGGCTGGATTGCCGAGCGCGCCGGCGTCACCGACGCCAGCGGCTGGGTGCCGGTGCACGCGCGGAATTTCGCCTCGCGCCAGCAGGCCGATGTGCATGTGATAGGTGACGCCAGCATTGCCGCGCCCATGCCCAAGTCGGGCGCCAGCGCCAACTCGCAGGCGCGGCTGGTCGCCGTGGCCATCAGCGCCGAACTCCAGGGGCGGCAAGCGCCCCAGGCCGGGTACACCAACACCTGCTACAGCCTGATTGGCCCGGAGCACGGCATCTCGGTGGCCGGCGTGTACCGGACGCAAAACGGCGCGCTGGAGGAAGTCCCGGGCGCGGGCGGCATCAGCCCGCTGGACGCTTCGGCGGGCTTTCGCGCCGCCGAGGCGCGCTACGCCGCGGCGTGGTATCAGGCCATCAGTGCCGATACCTGGGGCAACTGAAAGCAACAATCTCGCGCACTGGGCGACTCAGGGGCTGCGAATGGGAAAAAGGGTGTCGGTTGCGGGTTAACATCCGCGCAGACATGACGAAGCGTTCCCGCAAGGCCAGCCGCAGACGCACCCGCAAGAGTGCCCTGCTTTCCAAGATCAACGACCTGCTGCGCATGCGCCGGTTCTGGCTCGGTCTGACCTCGTCGGCGGCCGTGGGCCACCAGGTCTCGGGCTGCACGCCCCACATGGGTTGGTACGAAGGCCTGCTGGCCAAGGCATCGGCCGTGATAGGACCGCCGCTGCTGGCATCGGTGACATCGCTGGTCGGGCCCGCAGCCGCTTCGACCGTGGCCGCGCTCGCGCCGCTGGCCGACGGCCTGGCGCGGTTTGCGCTCAACGATCTGCTGGGCCTGCCGCAGACCACGACCAGCAGCCCGGCGCACGCCCCCTACGCGGGCCAGGGCGCCAGCACCGCCACGCAGTTCTCGCAATGCCGCCAGCATTTTCCCGCGGGCCGCCCGCCCGTGGTGCCGCAGGCCGGCGATCTGCGCGAGCTGTGCTACAGCAGCTTCGCGGTGCTGCACAGCGGCAGCCACAAGACCCCGATGTTTGTCGCCGAAAGGCTGACCCGCAGCAGCATCACCCAGGCCAAGGGCCTGCAGCGCACCGACAAGTTCTTTGCCGACGCCCGCCTGCCGCGCGCCGAACGCGCGGAACTCGCCGATTACCAGGGCTCGGGCTATTCGCGCGGCCACATGGCTCCGGCGGGCAACATGGCCAGCGCCGAAGCCATGGCGCAGAGCTTCAGCCTGGCCAATATGGTGCCGCAGAACCAGAGCCACAACGCCGGCCCCTGGAGCCAGATCGAGCAGGACACGCGCCGCTACGCGCAGCGCGCCCAGGGCGATGTCTACGTGTTCACCGGCCCGGTGTTTGCCGGCCCGGTGCGCACCATAGGCCCGGGCAAGGTGCAGGTGCCCAGCCATCTGTTCAAGCTGGTTTATGACGCCAGCACCGGCAAGAGCTGGGCCCACTGGCAGGAAAACGCCGCCGGCACGCGCGTCAGCGCGCCCATCAGCTACGAGGAACTGGTGCGGCGCAGCGGAATCCGGTTTCTTGACAACGTTTCCTGAGCCCGTCAATTCAGCCGGGCCTTGATCAGCGGGCGCAACAGGTAGTTCAGCACCGAGCGCTTGCCGCTGAGCACATCGACTTCGGCCACCATGCCCGGCTTGATCGGCAATTTCTCATCGCCCTTTTGCAGATGGCTGGCGTCGGTGCGCACCAGGATCTTGTAGAACGCTTCCTTGCCGCGCGGCGTCTCTTCCTGGATGGTGTCGGGACTGATCTGCTCGAGCCGGCCCGACAGGTCGCCAAACACCGTGTAGTCGTACGCGGTGATCTTCACGCGCGCGGGCATGCCGGGTACGAGAAATGCCACGTCCTTGGGCTTGACCTTGGCTTCGACCAGCAGCTGCTCGTCCAGCGGAATGACTTCCATGATCGCTTCGCCGGGCTGTATCACGCCGCCGCGCGTGGTGATCAGGATGGCGTTGACGCTGCCCTTGACGGGCGAGATCAGGTCGGTGCGCCGCAGCTGGTCGGCTTTTTGCAGCGAGATCTGTTGCAAGGCGCTGAGCTCGGCCTTCTTTGCCGACAGCTCGCTATAGGCCTGCTGGAAATACTCGTTGCCCAGTTCGAGCAAGCGCCCTTCGAGCGCCGCGGCTTCGCGCCGCAGGCGCAAGGCCTCCATCTCGCCGACAGAGCGCGTGGCCACCAGGGGCTCGATCACCGCCAGCTGCTGGCGCGCCAGACGCAACTCGTTTTGCAGCGCGGCCAGCGACGCCTTGTACTTCTCGCGCTTGGCCTTGAACAGCGCCTGCTCCGAGGCCATTGCCAGGCTGCCCGGCGCCAGTCCCTCGGGCACGCTGATCCGGTCCTTGTTGAGCGTTTCGGCTTCCAGCCGCGCCACGGTGGCGCCCAGGGCCTCGATATGGCTCTGGCCCTCGAGGTAGGCCGAGCGAAAGCGCGTGTTGTCGATCTCCGCCAGCATCTGCCCGGCCTCGACCTCCTCGCCCTCCTTGACATGCAGCTGCTTGAGAATTCCGCCTTCAAGGCTTTGTATCTTCTGCACGCGGCTGAACGGAATCACGCGCCCGTCGCCGCGCGTGACCTCATCGAGCTCGGCCCAGGCGGCCCAGGCAATGAAGGCGACGACCACCAGCACCGATACCCAGAAGATGCGCGCCGCGCCCGGGTGCTCCAGCGACAGCGCGGGATCGTGCAGCGAACGCAGCAGCGCGTCCTGGGCTTTCTTGCGCGAACTCATGCCTGCACCTCCCGCGCCTGGACGCGATGGCCCTGGACCAGCTGGTTCTGCGCGCCATCCATCACCACCTTGCCCTGGCGCAGCACCACGGCGCGCTGCGTCAGGTCGAGCAGCTGACGCTTGTGCGTAGACAGGATCAGCGTGCGGCCTTCCAGCCAGGTCTGCAGATAGCGGATCACGCGCAGCTCGCTTTCCTGGTCGAACGCCGCCGTGGGCTCGTCCAGCAGCACGATGCGCGGGTCCAGCAGCAGTAGCCGCGCCAGCCCTATTGCCTGGCGCTGGCCGCCCGAGACGCTGGCGCTGCCGCTGATCTGCAGGTCCAGGCCCAGCGGGTGGGCGCGCACGAACTCGCCCAGGCCCACGCCTTCCAGCG
>JBBKVU010000015.1:0-11307 GCA_037968595.1 Comamonas sp. | reverse complement strand
CCGCGTACCTGTATGACCTCTTTAATTGAGAGTTCTGCAGACGAATTTCCGCAGAGCCGGCGATTGTACCATGGCTGGATTTCTCGTGCATTTGACTTGCCCGTGCAGACCGTTTGCCGTGGTCAACGCCAACTGCCGTGATTTCTGGCCCACTGTTCCTATAATCCCAGGCTCACATGGCGGCCACCATTTTGACCACAGCTATCACCCCCACCAATCCCCTTTCCCTGATCGCCAACGACATGCGCGAGGTGGACAGCGTCATCGCCGACCGCCTGCACACCAGCGTTCCGCTGATCTCCCAGATTTCCCAGTACATCATTGCCGCCGGCGGCAAGCGGTTGCGCCCGGCGCTGCTGCTGATGATCTGCAAGGCCCTGGGCTACGAGGAAAGCCAGCGCTTCAACCTCGCGGCCGTGGTCGAGCTGATCCACACCGCGACGCTGCTGCACGACGACGTGGTCGATGAATCGACCATGCGCCGCGGCCGCGCCACGGCCAATGAAGCCTTCGGCAATCCGGCCAGCGTGCTGGTGGGCGACTTCCTGCACACGCGTTCGTTCCAGATGATGGTTGCGGCGGGCAGCACGCGCGTGCTGCAGATCCTGTCGGACGCCACGAACATCATTGCCGAAGGCGAAGTCCAGCAGCTGATGAACATGCACGACGCCTCGCTGGACGAAGAAGGCTACCTGCAGGTGATACGTTCCAAGACCGCGAAGCTGTTCGAAGCCAGCGCCCAGCTCGGCGCCGTGCTGGCGGGCAGCAGCCCGGCCGTTGAAGAAGCCTGCGCCATCTATGGCCAGGCGCTGGGCACGGCCTTCCAGATCATCGACGATGTGCTCGACTACACCGGCGACACCGCCGAGATGGGCAAGAACCTCGGCGACGACCTGCGCGAAGGCAAGTGCACGCTGCCGCTGATTGCCGCGATGCAGCGCGCCACGCCCGAGCAGGCGGCCATCGTGCGCCAGGCCATAGAGCAGGGCTCGACCGAGCAGCTTGCCACCGTGATTGCCATCGTGCAGGCCACGGGCGCGCTCGACGTCGCGCGCGCCGCCGCGCATGCCGAAGCGCAGCGCGCAATCGATGCCCTCGAGCATCTTCCTGATAATTTGCACACGGCAAATTTGCTACAATTGGCCGCTCAGCTCCTCGACAGACGCACTTGAAACCCGTGCTGGTTTTGTGCCTGAAAGGGACCACATCGGGGTGTAGCTTAGCCTGGTAGAGCGCTACGTTCGGGACGTAGAGGCCGGAGGTTCGAATCCTCTCACCCCGACCAGATTTTCCTTGTTCCAAGGACTTGCAAAGCCCCATCACATGGGGCTTTGCTGTTTCTGCGACGCCTGGTGGCGATCTATGCCGCCGGCGCTGGCCAGACTTTGCGCTTGCGTCCCGCAGCAGGAGTTCAATGCCATCGCGCTGGCCGCCGGACACGGCTGAACACGGCTGAAGCTCGCTACGGCGGCAATCATTGATGATAGACGCCGCCATGCCAGCCCTGTCTCAGCGCAAATAGAAGGCTGTCATGCGGCAGCGGCAAGCACCTCATTTGGCACGGCTGCAATTGCCGCTTCTCGCGCCCAGTTGCCTGCGGCGATCAGCGCCTGGGTATATGCATGTGACGGAGTGGAAAACACTTGGTGCGTCGCGCCGCTCTCGACCACCCGGCCCTTCTGCAGTACCAGCGTGCGTTCGGCCACGCTTTGCATCACCGCCAAGTCATGGCCGATGAAGACCAGCGTCAGCTTGCGTTCCACACGCAGCCTATGGATCAGCTCAAGTACCTGCGCGCGCACCGTGGCATCCAAGGCGGAAACAGGTTCGTCGCACACCAGCAACTGCGGATTGGTGGCAAGCGCCCGGGCAATCACCACCCGCTGCCTCTGCCCTCCTGAGAGCTGATGGGGATAGCGGTTCAGCAGCACCGGATCCAGGCCTACCTCCTGCAGCAAATCGGCGTTGCGCCGCAGAATGTCTGCGGGCCTGCCTATGCCGTGAATCTGCTGCGGCTCGGCCAGCGCCTGGCCAATGGTGCGTCGGGGATTGAGGCTGCCCGATGTGTCCTGGAAGACAAACTGGCATTGGCGCGCGAAGTCCAGACGGTGGCGGCGGTCGCCAGGATCGCGTCCCATCACCTGCACCACTCCGGATGCCACTGGCAGCATGCCCATGATGGCGCGGGCAATGGTGCTCTTGCCGGAGCCAGACTCGCCCACGATGCCCAGGGCCTCGCCAGGCGCCACCTGCAGGCTGACTTCATGCACCACGCGCTGCGCACCATAGGCAATGCAGACACGGTCCAGCTCGACCGCCCAGGGCCCGCGGCGCACGGCTTCAGTGACCGGCTGCGCGCGTCGAGGCCGCGCCTCCAGCAGGCTGCGCGTGTAGCTGTGCGCCGGGCGCTGCATGACCTCTGCCACCGGCCCGAACTCCACCAGCTCGCCGTGTCGCATCACGGCCACTTGGTCCGCCATCGCAGCAACTGCCTCCAGGTCGTGAGATACGAAAAGCAGCGCCATGCCGCGGCTGCGGCGTATGCGCTGCAGCAGTTGCAACACCTGTACCTGGGTGCTGATGTCGAGCGCGGTGGTCGGTTCGTCGGCAATCAGCAGATCGGGTTCACCGGCCAGTGCCATTGCAATCATGGCGCGCTGCTGCTGTCCGCCCGACATCTCGAAGGAATAGCGACCGAGTTGGCGCACCGGCTCGGGCAGGCCGACTTCCGCCAGCAGCGAGACGGCATCCGCGCGGGCCTGATCCAGGGTCACGCCGGGCCGATGCGCACGGATGGCCTCGACGATCTGCGCGCCCACGGTCATCAGCGGGTTGAGGGCGCTCATTGCATCCTGGAACACCATGGCGATGCGGCACCCGCGCAGGCTGCGCAACGTCCTATCGTTCATGGCGGTCAGGTCCAGGCCGGCATAGCGGATGGAGCCGGATACCGCGGCCTGACCGGGCAGCAGGCCAAGAATGGCGAGTGAGGTCATTGACTTGCCGCTGCCGGATTCGCCGATGACACCAACCGCTTCGCCGCGGCCCACCCGCAGCGACAGGTTTCTGACTACCGCCTTTTCGCCAAAGCGGATGGAAAGACTGGAAATCTCCAGCAGGGCTTGCTTCTGGTCTTGCATGGTATGGCTATCAGTGCGGGAGGCGCGCGAGGCGCGGGTCGGCCCATCGGTGCAGGGCGCAGGTCAGCAGGTTGACCAGCACCACGAAAATGGCGAGGGCAACGACGGTCGCCTGGATGACGGGGTAATCACGTCCCCGGATCGCTTCCAGCGCAAGGCTGCCAATGCCTGGCAGACCGAACAGCGCTTCCATGGTGAGCGTGCCGCCTATCAGCCCGCCCAAAATCACCCCGGACAGCGCGACCATCACCGACAGCGAATTCGGCAGCACATGCCGCCATGCCACCCGCCAGCGCGACAGGCCCTTGGCATGCGCGGTCCGCACGAAGGGCGCCTGGGCGGTCTCCTTCAACTCCTCGTACAGCGGCTTGACCACCTGGCCGGCAATGTCGATGGCGATGATCAGCACCGGCACCAGCATTTGCCCGTGAATGGGCAGCCATTTCAGCCACACCGAGAACACCAGGATGCACACGATGCCCAGGCAGAAAGTGGGCACCGCAATGGACCACAGGTTGAGCGCCTCGATGCAGGCAATCACCCGCGGCCGCGGCAGGGCCAGCCCGAGCACGGCCAGCGCCATGCCCAGCAGCAGGCCTATGGCCAGGCCACCGGCCGACAGCGCCAGCGATGTAGGCAGAGCGCCAGCCACCATTTCCGAGACCGGCGCGCCAAAGCGCATCGACTCGCCCATGTCGCCTTGCAGCGCCCGCCAGGCCCAGTTGCCAAACTGCTGCGGCAGGCTGTCGTCCAGACCCAGCGTGGCCCGCATCGCTTGCACCTGACCGGCATCCAGGTCGCCACGGGCAGCAAAGAGGTCGGTCACATCTCCGGGCACGGCCCGCACCAGCAGGAAGATCACAAAGGCGATGCAGGCAATGCGGCCAAGTTGACGCGGCACGAAAACAAGGGAAGATTTAAGGTCGGGCATATCAGTGCTCCACGCGCCGAGCGGCACGCAAGGGATCGAAGCGCTGCCGCAGGCGATCGCCGCTGACGGCCAGCCCCAAGGTCAGCGTGGCCAGGGTGAGCACCGGAAACAGCAGCGAGAGGGGCGCCTGCTCGGCGAACTGCACGGCGCTGGCAATGATGCGTCCCCAGGTCGGAATCTCGGGCGACGCGCCCAGGCCAAAGAAGCTCAGCACCGATTCGGTCACCACCGCGCGCGGCAGCACGATGGCCACCTGCGTCAACAGCGCACCCAGCATGTTGGGCAGAACATGGCGCATGGCGATGGCCCAGGGGCCGGCACCTATCACGCGTGCTGCAGCCACATAGCCGGAAGCCATCTCGCGCTCATACACGGCGCGGCCCAGATAGGCAAACAGCGGCATGTAAGCCACCCCCACGGCGACAATCACCGAACCTGTGCCAATGCCCAGCGACACCATCAGCGCCAGCGACAGCAGGATGGGCGGCATGGTTCGCACGATGTCGAAGGCGGCGTAGACCACCGCCCGCACGGGACCGCCGATGACGCAGCCCGCCAGACCGAGGCCGGCACCGCCAAGCAGTGCCAGCAGCGTGGCAGACACCGACACGGCCAGCGTCAGCCGGGTACCGGCGACCAGGCGCGCGGCGGTGTCGCGGCCAAAGCTGTCAGTGCCCAGCCAATGCGCCGCGCTGGGTGCCTGATTGCGCAGCAGGAAGTCCTGCGCCAGCGGATCCTGGGTCAGCAGCGCAGGTCCGAAGATCGCCACCAGCACACTGGCAACGACAATGGCATAAGCCAGCCAGCGCCATTGCCAGACAAAGTGGCGTTGCGCAGCGCAGGCAGCCACCTTCGGGCCCGCGGATCTCGGTGCTGTGGTCAAGCGAGCACTCATGGCATCACGCGGCCAGCCAGACGCGGGCCAGGCCACCGTCGACCCGGTTCTGGCTCCAGGTGAAGCCAGTGCGATAACCCTGCACGCGTGGCGCGACGCCGATCATGTCGGCGGCATGACCCAGACCGACGGTATATTGCCTGGCCATCACGAGCTGCCAGGCGGCGAGGTAATTTTTGCGCGCCAACTGGTTGCTTGACGAGGCGGCGGCCTTGGCGATCAGGGCATCCAGTTCCTTGTCCTGGATGCCGCCCCACAGCGTCGGGTTGGGGCCGTCCGACAGCAAACGCGCATACCGCAGGTAGACGTCGGAGCGTGGACCCGAATGCATAGGGGTGAAATCCCAGTCGTACTGCGCGAGGGCACGTTGCGCCCCGATGTCGTCCAGCGCCTGGTGCTCGATCTTGAAGCCCAGTTGGCGCACCATCTGGACCGCGACCTGCGAGTAGTCGTTCTGCCATGAAACCACCTTCAGCGTATGCTCCGCCGGAGTGACGCCGGCAGCCTGCAGCAGGGCCCTGGCCTTGGCGAGATCGGGCTTGGCGTTGGGATCGCGCTGCTCCATGTCCGCGTCCCAATAAAAGGTCTTGGGGCGCACCGGCTGGTCGCTAGTGAACGCCTCGCTGCCGCCGACGAAATTCATGAAGTTGCGCTTGTCCATGGCCAGGGCAATGGCCTGGCGCACACGCAGGTCCTGCATCAGCGGTTTGGGCTGGCGATTGTTGAAGGACAGGAAATACCAGCCGGTGTCGCCCAAGGCTTGCACGCCGACCTGGTCCTTGCGCAGCGAAGCCACCTTGTCGTGAAGCACGTAGCCGATGTCCACGTCGCCGGAACGCAGGAGCAGGCTGGCGTCCTGATCTCCGCGCAGATCGAACTGCACCGCGTCGACATAGGGCAGACCTTGCTGCCAATACTGCTTGAAGGCTGGCGCGGTGAAGCGCACGTTGGGCTGCCACTGGCCAAAGGTGAAGGGGCCGGTGCCGATTGGCTTGCGTATGGTGGCGTCCCAGCCTTCGGACTCGGGCGCCACAATCCACAGCTCGGACAGCAGGTTGAGCATGGGAGCGTAGCTTTCCGTCAGGGTCAGCTTGACCGTGGTGCTGTCAGGCGTGGTGATGCTCTGCACCAACTTCATCGCGCCGCTCAGCCAGCCGCTCTTGACCTTGTCGCGCACGCGCTCCATGTTGGCCTTTACGTCACCTGCGGTCATCACCCGGCCGTTGTGAAAACGCACGCCACGGCGCAACTGGAAGGTGTAGGTCTTGCCGTCTGCGGAGACCTCGAAGCGCTCGGCCAGAAAGGGCTTGGCCGTGCCGTCGTCGCCGATGCTGGTCAGCGTTTCGACATACACCTGCTGTACCGCGATGGATCCAGAATGGCGATGCGGGTCCGAAGTGTCCAGACCCAGCAGAGCCAGCTTCAGCGTTCCGCCGCGGCGCGGGCTCGCTGCAGCGGGGGAAGCGGCGTAGAGCCAGTTCGGGCTGGCGACGGTGGCGGCCGCGGCCCAGCCAACGGCCTTGGAAAAGTTTCTGCGTTGCATTGGGAAGAGCTCTCTATATAGGGAAAGTTCAGGTCGTGGAATCCAGGGAAATTGCGCTGCCGTCCATGCCGTCATGCGGCTGACCGAGATGGCGCAACAATGTCGGGGCAATGTCGATAAGACTGACCGGCTGCGAAGACTTGCGACCGGCGGCGAAGCCCCCGCCGTCAAAAGCCAGGAAGGTGCGCTGCTCGTAATGCCCCAGGCCACCGTGCTGGCCGCAGCCCAGGTAGTCCTTTGGGTCCTGCGGGTCTTCGACGATGCAGGCCAGTCCAGCCACGCCGTGGGCGTTGACGCCGGGCGCGTGGGCCATGTCCACCACGATGGCACAGCAGGGGTCATCGGTAGGCAGGCCCAGCGCTGCCAGTCCGCCGCCGTGGTGCACCGAGCCACACCAGGGCTGTTCGAGGAAGTAGGCAATCAGCGCCGGGATGCGGTCTGCGACCTCAGGCGCCACTCCCAGTACCAGCGCCGTGCCGTTGGGTGCCAGGACCACGTCGCTACTGTCCGTCGAGCGCTTCAGGCCGGCTTCGACGAGCAGGCGATCGACCGGAATCACTTCGGTGACGGTCTCCATGCCATGGTCGGAGCCGACCGCCAGCAGCACGTCTTCACCGCGCTCGCGGAGCTGACGCACCGCGTCCAGTACGCGCGCCACACAGCGGTCGGCATTGGCGATGCCACGCAGATGTTCCGGCGAGCCCAGGAGGTTGCCGTGACCGCTGTGGTCGGGCTCGGACAGCCACAGCACCGACAGTGCCGGCGCGCTGCCGTCAAGCAGCCGGGCACAGAAACGGGCGGTCATGGTGTTGTCACCGGCCATGCCGCTTTGCACCGTCAGTGTCCGCTCGCCGGTGATGGGCCGAAGGCCAGGGTCGAAGGAGCCGGCGCGGTGGTAGATCTCGCCGTGACCGTCAGGGTCAAAAAAGTAGGCAGCCCCCGCCGACACGTTGGACATGATGAGAGCTCCGCCCTGCCCCGCCAGCCGTTGCGCCAGAGTCGGCACATGCAATGTCTGCCCGGTGGCTTTCAGCAGATGGCTTCGGAATGCGGGATCACCGACCGAGCGGCAGCGCAGGCCATCGACCTCCTGCAGGACGACGGTATTGCCCCGCAGGCCGTGCTTCGCCGGCAGGCAGCCGGTCGCGATGCTGGCGGAACTGGTGCGTGTCGTGGATGGAAATACCCCGCGGGCCTCGGTAAGCTCGAAGGCCTGTCCCAGTAAATCCGACAGGTGGGGCGCAGTCAATGGATTAATCAGGTCGCGGCGCAGACTATCACATATGACCAATATGGATCGGCGTACTATTTTCATGCCTTGATATTAGAATTTTCACGTTTCAATTTCGTGACAAACCAGATTTTTACGATTATTAAAATCCAATTTAAAACACAAAACAAACACATCCCCGAGCCGCCAAAAAAGGCCGCTCAGGGACATTCCCACAAAGGTATCAAGTTAGATTTCCGTGGCCAATTCCGCCTTCAGCCAGCAGCGAAAAACAGCCAAGCCAGATAATCAATCTTCAAGCTTTTCCATATTCCCATCAACATACTCTTCGGCAATTTCTCGGGAAACACCATTCAATACAAAATCAAAAATATCGAAATTACGCAAGAGACCTTCGGATGCCAATTTCAAATACTTGGCATTCAACGGCTCGGATACGATAAACGGCACCGGCTGCTCGGAAAAACCGCCGTGCGAGCGCAGCGGATGGCGACCCAAGCTGCTGAGGTCATGCTCGCTGGCGCAGGAGCCCAGCACGAAATCGTGCTCGCACACCGCCAGAAAGTCGCCTTCGCGGTCAGCTGGAAGTTCCAGGCGCGCTGCAGCCTCATCGCGTGGCAGAACGGTCTGCATGCCGACCAGGCCGCGGCTGAAGGCAATCATGGCCTCAACCTGGGCTGTATCCTTGGCATACACCCGCACGAAAGATCCCAGGGCGCCGTGGTGGCGCACGAAGGGGTCGGTAATCGGGCAGATGACGCGGGCGCTGTTCGCGCCAAACTGCTGCTCCAGACGGTCCTGCAGGTAGATGACGTTGGGTTGACCGTCGGCGCCGGACTTGTGGCTCATGCCGTGGTCGGCCACGCAGCCGACCACGGCGCCAAGTTGCACGAAGGCCTGCAGCCGGTCGTCGATGGCGCGCAGGAACTCGTCCGACTCGGGCGTGCCTGGCGCGTGCTTGTGCTGCACATAGTCAGACAGCGAGAGGTACAGCACCTGCGCCTTGCCAGCGCGCAGCAGGGCCAGACCGGCGTCAAGCACATACAGCGAAAGATCGCCCGAGTACATGTCAGGCGCGGGCCGGCCTACCATGGCCTCGACGTTCTCGATGCCGTGTTCGGCCAGCGTGGCGGCGGCCGCGTGCTGGGTCGAGAAGCTGATGCCCTTGAGTTCGTGGCCGAGGATCTTGCGCAGCTTGTCCTTGGCCGTGATCGCCGCTGTCGGCACGCCGGCCTGCGACAGCAGTGCCAGCAAGGTGGTTCCGCGCAGCAGCGTGGCGTCGGTCACCATGATCTCCCGGCCGGTGTCCGGCTCCAGGTAAAAGTTGCCGGATATGCCGTGCACCGCTGGCGGGACGCCGGTCACGATGGACACATTGTTCGGGTTGGTGAAGGAAGGCATCACGCAATCCGCGATGCCGACGAAGCCGTCGCGTGAAAAAGCAGCAATGGTCGGGCAGACGCCATCGCGCATGCCCTGCTCTATGTATTCAGGGTCGCAGCCATCGATGCAGACCACGACGATAGGACGCGTCGGCAGTGCATATCGACGCTGGTGCAGTTCTACGGATTGAGTCATTTGATGTTCCAAGCTGAGAGAGACAGATCGGCGCAATAATATTGATACTTTCTCGCATGTGTATCCATTAAAAATCGCATACCCGTGAGTTTTTTTCACAGACATCGGTCATGATCTGGTCATAAATACATGGCAAAACTTCCGCCACTTCCCGCGCTGCGCGCTTTTCTATCTGCCTGCCGGACGGGCAGCTACACCGCCGCTGCCGATGAGCTGTCTCTGACCCACGGGGCCATCAGCCGGCAGATCAAGGTTCTGGAGGAATGGCTGGGCCAACCTTTGTTCGAGAAAGCCGGGCAGCGCATGCAGGCAACCGTCCATGCCCAGGCCTTTGCCCAGGAAATGGGCGAGGCGCTGGAGCGTATCGACGACGCGGCGCGCCGCTATGGCCGTGGCAGCGCAAGCGCGCAGTTGCGCGTCAGTGCCCCAGCAACCTTTGCCATGCGCTGGCTGATACCCCGACTGCCGGATTTCCATCGTCGGTATCCGGGCAGCCAGATCCAGGTTTCCACGGCTACCACGCAGCAGATGGCGACCTCGGGCAGCTTCGATCTCGCCATAAGGCGCGGATCGGTGCCGGGCATTCATTTCTCGGGCCTTGCCTTTTTCGAGGAATGGCACACCTTGCTGGCAGCACCCAGCCTGCTGCAACGATGTCCGCTGGAGTCGCTGGACCAATTGGCTGCCCACACGCTGCTGGAAACCGAGACCCGACCAGGACACGGACAGCAGTGGTTTGCCACCGCCGGCTATCGAGACGGCGACAAGATGGCGCGCCAGCGTTTCGACCATTTCTATGTGACGCTTTTCGCCTTGATGGATGGGCTTGGCGTAGGCATAGGACCCATGCCTACACTCTCCGTCGACGTCGATCTGGGACGGCTGTGCGCACCATTTCCCCATCTTCGGACCGCCGTGCGCAGCTACCACGCGTTGACGCCGGTCAGCACCCAGAAGACCGTTCTCCACCGACAGTTCGAGGAGTGGCTGCTTGACGAAGGGGCCAAGGCTTCGATGGCTTCATGAAGCCCGCAACCTCAAAGCCCTGAAAGGCGACTGCTGCTTGCCTCCCGCGCAGGCAGCACGCGGCCCGACGGCCGGCGCTGCCCGAGTGACCTATCCGGCGCGCCCATCCTGCCCTGGAACATCGCCGAGTGCCAGCACATCGCCAGCGCCGGGAATCAGCGCGCGGCTTCCAGAAAGTGGCTTCCCCCCACTTCAGCCGTCTCCTGTGGCAATGGCCCAGCACCCATTGCCAGACCGCCTTCCAGGCTCCAGCTCGACAGATGGCCGAGCCGTCGCAGTGCGCGCGCTGCCTGGGCGCTGCGGTTGCCGCTGCGGCAATAGAACACCACGGCCACCTGCGGCGCCAGCTCCAGCCACTGTGGCAGGGCCGAGACCAGGCCCGAGAAGGGCATGGCCTGCGAACCCTGGATCCGCCGGTGGTCCGCCTGGACATCGCGCTCATAGGCTTCGCGCACATCCACCCACAGCACCTCCCCCTGCAGGCTGGCCAGCGCCTCTCTGTCGAGCGCCAGTTCGGCGCTTTCAACGGCGCTGCCTGCGGGCGGCAAGCCCTTGCCTGCCGCAGCCAGGCTTGTCGCCAGCAGGCCTTGCGCGTCCTGGCGCGGCAGCAACAGGGTTTCAGCGCTGGCGCCATGCGCCTGCCAATCGTCCAGCAAGCTCATATCGCCGGGCGGGACGCCATCAAGCAACTCACCGACCAGTGCGTAACGCAGGCTTGCGCCCAGGCGCAGTCCCCAGGCAACCCGTCCTGCCGGCGCGCCTCGCATGCCCGGCAGGCGCAGCAGTTCATGCGCTCCCAGCGCCAGCTGCACGGCATCCGCGGGCCAGCCCTGCGCATCGACGGCGGCCTCGCCCAAGCCCCTGGCTTGGCGCAGACTGCGGGCCGCGTGCAGCGCCGCGTCGCCGGTGCACAGCGCCGCGTCGCCGGTGCACAGCACCGCGCGCAGGGCCAGCTGCTGGCCA
>JBBKVU010000014.1:0-4049 GCA_037968595.1 Comamonas sp. | reverse complement strand
CCTTGCCGCCTTGCCGCCTTGCCGCCTTGCCGCCTTGCCGCCTTGCCGCCTTGCCGCCTTGCCGCCTTGCCGCCTTGCCGCCTGTAGCTTACTTGCCTTGGGTCAACTGCGCGTAGCTGGTCATCAGATTGCGGTAGTCGGGAATGTGGTTGGAGAACAGCGTTCCCAGGCCTTCGACATCGTTGCGCCAGTCGCGGTGCAGCTCGCAGGCCACGCCGAACCAGGTCATGAGCTGGGCGCCGGCGGCCGACATGCGGTCCCAGGCTGCCTGGCGCGTGACTTCGTTGAACGTGCCCGAAGCGTCCGTGACCACGAACACTTCGAAGCCTTCGGCAATCGCCGACAGCGCAGGGAAGGCCACGCAGACTTCGGTGACCACGCCGGCGATCAGCAGCTGTTTCTTGCCCGTGGCCTTGATGGCCTTGACGAAGTCCTCGTTGTCCCAGGCATTGATCTGACCGGGCCGGGCGATATAGGGCGCATCGGGAAACTGTGCCTTGAGTTCGGGCACCAGCGGGCCGTTGGGGCCATCCTCGAAACTGGTGGTCAATATGGTCGGCAGCTGGAAGTAGCTGGCCATGTCGGCCAGCGCCAGCACATTGTTCTTGAACTTGTCGGGGTCGATGTCGCGCACCAGCGACAGCAGACCGGTCTGGTGGTCGACCAGCAGCACGGCGACATCGTTCTTGTCGAGACGGACATAGGGCTTGGACATGGTGTTTTTCCTTTGCAATCACAAACAATGCCCGTGAGGGCGGGAGCATCAGTGCGCCAGGCGCACTGACGGTATCAAGCGTGCATTTCGCCGAAGCGGCCACTGTTGAAGTCGTTGATGGCTTCGACAATTTCCGCCTGGGTGTTCATCACGAACGGCCCGTGGCCGACGATGGGCTCGTCAATCGGCTCGCCGCCGAGCAGCAGCAGCGTGGCATCGCTGTTGGCTTCAATGTCGACGCCGCTGCCGGCGCGATCGAACTGCACCATCTGGCCGGCGCGCACTATCTCCTGGCCGTTGACCAGTACCGTGCCATGCAGCAGCACCAGGGCCAGCGTGTGGCCTACGGGCGTGTCGAAGCGCGCACCGTGGCCTTGTCCGAGGCGAACGTCCCAGACATCGACTGGCGTGAAAGTCTGCGCCGGGCCGCGCTGGCCGTCAAATGCGCCGGCAATCACGCGCACCTGACCTGCGCCGTCGGGCAGCGGCACGGATGGAATCTGCGCATCGACCAGCGTCTGGTAACGCGGCGCGGCAAGCTTGTCCCTGGCCGGGAGGTTGACCCACAGCTGCACCATTTCAAGCGTTCCGCCGCTTTGGGTGAAGGCCTGCGAATGGAACTCCTCGTGCAGGATGCCGCTGGCCGCCGTCATCCACTGCACATCGCCCGGGCCTATCAGGCCGCCGGCGCCGGTGGAATCGCGGTGCTCGACTTCGCCCTCGTAGACGATGGTCACGGTCTCGAAGCCGCGGTGCGGGTGCTGGCCGACGCCGCGCGGCTGGTCGGTGGGAGTGAACTGCGCCGGTCCGGCATGATCGAGCAGCAGGAACGGGCTCAGATGCGCGCCATGGCTGTTGTAGCTGAACAGCGAGCGCACGGGAAAGCCATTGCCCACCCAGTGCGAACGGGGTGCGCTGTAGGTTGCGACAATTTTCTTCATGGCGTTTTCTCCTGTGGCACGAGGCGGTGCCTCGAATGCATGTCTAGAGAATAGTTCCAGAACGATGTCCGCGGTAGTCCGCAATATTTGCCTTCATCGTTCCATTTGAGGAACAATAAAGCCATGAGAGACCTCAACGATCTTTATTACTACGTGCAGGTGGTGGAGCAGGGCGGCTTCGCGCCCGCGGGCCGCGCGCTCGGCGTGCCCAAGTCCAAGCTCAGCCGGCGCATTGCCCTGCTCGAGGAGCGTCTGGGGGTGCGCCTGATACAGCGCTCGACGCGCCGCTTTGCGGTGACCGAGATCGGCCAGACCTATTACCAGCACTGCAAGGCCATGCTGGTCGAAGCCGATGCGGCCGAGGAAGCGATTGCGCTGACCCAGGCCGAGCCTTGCGGCACGGTGCGCATGACCTGTCCGGGGGCGCTGCTGGATGCGCGCGTGGCCGCGATGCTCGCCGATTTCATGGCGCTGTATCCGCGTGTGCGCATCGAGCTCGAGGAAACCAATCGCCGTGTCGACGTGCTGGGTGAAGGCGTCGATGTGGCGATCCGCGTGCGCCCGCCGCCGATCGAGGACAGCTACCTGGTGATGCGCGTGCTGGGCGAGCGCGACCAGTGCCTGGTGGCCAGCCCGGAGTTGCTGCAAAGAACCGGCGTGCCGCAGGGTCCTGCCGACCTCGCCGGCCTGCCGAGCATGGGGCTGGGCCGGCCACAGAACGATTATGTCTGGGCGCTGCTAGGGCCCGACGGCGCCCTGGCCGAAATACACCACCAGCCGCGCTTCGTGACCCAGGGCATGATTGCGCTGCGCACCGCGGCCATTGCCGGCGTGGGCATCGTGCAGTTGCCGCGGATGATGGTCGGCGGCCACTGCGCGCGCGGCGAGCTGGTCGAAGTGCTGCCCGGCTGGGCGCCGCGGCGCGAGATCATCCATGCGGTGTTTGCTTCGCGCCGCGGGCTGCTGCCGTCGGTCAGGGCCTTGCTTGATTTCCTGGCCGCGCAGTTCGCGGCGCTGCAGGAGGATTGACGGGCCTCACCGGTCGGGCGCGCGGTCCAGCGTGTCCAGCAGCTGCTGCGTGTGCTGCCCCAGCGTGGGCGCGGCAAACGGCGCCGGGCCGGGAGTGCGGTCAAAGGCGATGGCGCGCGTGAAGCCGCGGTAGCTGCCCAGCGTCGGGTGGGGGATGTCGGCAATCATCTCCTCGGCCGCCACCTGCGGGTGATCAAACATGTCTTCGACCGCGCGCGCCGCGGCGCAGGGCACGGCTTCGCCAAACAGCGCTTCCCATTCGAGCGCGGTGCGCCCTGCCAGTGCTTCACGCAACCTGGGAACCAGCTCGGCATGATGCTGCGCGCGCTTGCGCACCGAGTTGTAGCGTTCGTCGGCGGCCAGCTCGGCGATGCCGGTTTTCTCGCAAAGCGCTTTCCAGAAATGCGGCGTGTTGGCAGAGATGTACAGGAAGCCTTCTCGGGTTGGATGGATGCCCGTGATGCCGCCCGATCGCATGTCCCGCTCCAGCTCCTTCGGCTCACCTTCGGCCCAGACCATGCGCGCTGACTGCATCGCAAGGGCGGAGCGCAGCAGCGACACGCCGACGTACTGCCCTAGCCCACTCTTCTCGCGCTCGTACAGCGCCGACGCCACGCCGGCCGCAATCAGCGACGCCGCGTAGTAGCCGACCACCGCTCCGGAGCCGATCTCCGGCGGCGCACCGCGCTTGCCTTGCATGGTGCAGATGCCGGTCATGGTCTGAAGCACCTGGTCGTAGCCGGCTTTTTCCTTGAGCGGGCCGGTCTCTCCGTAGCCCGTCACGCTGCAATAGATCAAGCGCGCGTTGATCGCTTTCAACTGTTCGTAGTCGATGGCGAGCCGCGCCGGCACGCCCGGGCGAAAGTTGTGCACGAGCACGTCAGCCGATCGCACCAGCGTCAGCAACGCGGCGTGATCGTCTTTGTTTTTCAGGTCGAGCACCACGCCGAGCTTGCTGCGGTTGACGCCAATGAACGCCCTGCTCTCGGCTTCCAGGGTCGATGGGTAATTGCGCAGGTTGTCGCCGCCCGGCGGCTCGATCTTGATCACCTCGGCGCCCTGGTCGGCCAGCAGCGAGCAGCCGTAGGGCCCTGCGATGTAGGCGCTCAAATCGAGCACGCGCACACCACTCAACGGGCCAGCCGGTCCGCTGCGCTCTGGCAATCGTACGCCGTCGGAATCGGCGGAAGCTTGAACGCGGCTCATGCGAAAAATCCTTCGCGCATCAGTTCGCAACGATGTTCTGCTGCTTGGCGAGCTGCTTCCAGCGTTCGACGTCGTCGGCGATCACGGCCGCGAACTGCGCCGGCGTCATCGGCGAAACGATCGCGCCTTCCCTCAGGAAATTGGCCGCGATCTCGGGC
>JBBKVU010000013.1:0-6742 GCA_037968595.1 Comamonas sp. | reverse complement strand
CGTCGGTGATCAGCGGCGCGCCCTGCTGCGCGGTCGCGCTGAGCAGCTCCACCTGCGCGCGCCTGCTGCGCCATCAGCGCCGTCGTGGCCTCGGAAGTATTCGGGTTGATCAGCAGCAGCTGTGCCGCGGGTGATGCGCTGGGTGTCATGTCTGCCCTTCCTCGATAGAGCGGCCAAAGGTCTCGGGCGCGAACTGCACGGCAATGGCAAACAGCACGTACATCGCGGCAATCATTCCAAACATGCCGGCCACGCCGTACAGGTCGAACATCTTTCCGGCCAGCACCTGCGACATCGCGCCGCCTATGGTGCCCAGCGCCAGCAGAAACGAGGTACCCAGGCCGCGGATGCGTGTCGGGTACAGCTCGGGCGCGTAGATCCAGATCGAGGTGTTGAGCGTCAGCACGCAGAACTGGAACAGCGCGCCGCACAGCAGCACCACCGCCACGCTGCCGGTGAAGTTGCCGAACGCCAGGCCTGCGAGGCACGCGGCCAGCGCACCCACGGTCAGCACGCGCTTGCGCGGGAAGTAGTAGCCCATGGTGGAAGCGGCCAGCGCGCCCAGCAGGCTGCCGCTTTGCATGATGATGGTGAAGGTGAAGCTCTTGGTGATCGAGTAGCCCTGGGCGACGAGGATGGTCGGCATCAGCGTCAGCACCGACAGCTGGGCGCCGAACGTCATCCACGAGGCAAGGCCCACGGCAATCGTGCGGCGCGCATAGCCACCGCGAAAGATGTCGGCAAACGAATTGCGCGGCGCAGCGGCCTGGGCCTTTTCGTCGGCACCGGTGGTGATGTAGGCGTGCACCGGAAACTCGGCATTGGCCAGCTTGCCGCTGGCAAGCATAGACAGCACGCGGTTGGCTTCGTCGACCCGGCCCTTGGACAGCAGATAACGCGGCGTCTCGGGAATGAAACGCCGGTAGAAAACGATGAACAGCGCTGGCAGCACCAGGCAGCCGAACAGCCAGCGCCAGGCGTTCTCTCCGGGAAACAGCGCAAACACGCCCAATGCAAAGGCCGGTGCCAGCATGTTGCCCAGGCCGCCGCCGCCGACGTTGATCAGGCCCACGGCCGTGCCGCGGAACTTGGCCGAGCAGAACTCGGCCAGCATGGTCACCGCGGTGGTGATCTCCCCGCCCAGGCCGAAGCCGACGACAAAACGCGCAATCGCCAGCGTGGTGTAGCCCGGCGCGAGCGCGCAGCCTATCGCGCCCAGCGTGAACAGCGCCAGGTTCACGTTCAGCATGGTGCGCCGCCCGAAGCGGTCGGCCATGTAGCCCGACAGCAGCCGGCCCATTGCCGCGGCAATGAAAGTGATGGTGTTGAGAAAGCCGATGTCGGTGGCGCTCAGGCCCCACTGCTCGCGCAGCAGCGGCCCGACCAGACCGACCGCGTTCTGCTCGAACACATCGAACAGCACGCCGCAGACCACCAGGAAGATGATGCTCTTGTGCGAGCGCGTCACACCGATCTCGTTGAGCGCATTTTCCAGTTGCTGCATCTGCGCGCCTGTGGCGCCAGCGGACGCGGACGACAGGGGAATTTCACCGGCCATGGGAGATCTCCAATTGAACCCGGGGCTGCCGGGCAGGGACTGAAATGGAATCCACGGTGCATGAAAAAATATTTTCAATCACCTTTAAGAGAAAAGCAAATTTCAGGCCTGGGCATGTATTTGCAAAAACGCCCCATTACAGGGCAACACAAGCCTAAAAACGCACCAAAAAAATCAGAAACGCACCAGTCATGCACAAGACCTCCCCAAAAAGATGCATAAGGGCATACATTTTTGGCATAATCTTTTTTCACGTTTTCACGCAGCCGTTTTTTTAGTCAGAAAGTTCTCTCCATGAAGTACGAGTCCGTCGGCCATTTCCTTGAACAAGTGGCACAGCGCAATCCCGGCCAACCCGAGTTTCTGCAAGCCGTCACCGAAGTGATGGAAAGCCTCTGGCCCTTCATCGAGAAGAACCCCAAGTACGCTGAGAACGGCCTGCTCGAACGCCTGGTCGAAGCCGAACGCACCGTGATGTTCCGCGTCACCTGGATAGACGACAAAGGCCAGGTGCAGGTCAACCGCGGCTACCGCATCCAGCACAGCATGGCCATCGGCCCCTACAAGGGCGGCCTGCGTCTGCACCCCTCGGTCAACCTGTCGGTGCTCAAGTTCCTGGCGTTCGAACAGACCTTCAAGAACGCTCTGACCACACTGCCCATGGGCGGCGGCAAGGGCGGTTCGGACTTCGACCCCAAGGGCAAGAGCCCGCTGGAAGTCATGCGCTTTTGCCAGGCTTTCGTCACCGAACTGTTCCGCCATGTCGGCCCCGACACCGATGTGCCCGCAGGCGACATCGGCGTGGGTGGGCGTGAAGTCGGCTTCATGGCCGGCATGTACAAGAAGCTCACGAACAACGCGGCCTGCGTGTTCACCGGCAAGGGCCTGTCGTTTGGCGGCTCGCTGATCCGCCCCGAAGCCACGGGCTACGGCACGGTCTACTTCGCGCAGGAAATGCTCAAGACGCGCGGCCAGTCGTTCGAAGGCCTGACGGTCTCGGTGTCGGGCTCGGGCAACGTCGCCCAGTACGCCGTCGAGAAGGCCATGGCCCTGGGCGCCAAGGTGGTCACGGTGTCCGACTCCTCGGGCACGGTCTACGACGCTGCCGGTTTCGACAGCGCCAAGCTCGCGCTGCTGATGGACGTCAAGAACCACCGCTATGGCCGCGTCAGCGATTACGCCGCGCTGGTGCCCGGCGTTGAATTCCTCGCCGGCAAGGCGCCCTGGGGCATCAAGGTCGACGTGGCGCTGCCCTGCGCGACGCAGAACGAACTGCACCTGGAAGATGCCAAGACGCTGATTGCCAACGGCGTGCGCTGCGTGGCAGAAGGCGCCAACATGCCCGCCACGATCGAAGCCGCCAAGGCTTTCGAAGCCGCTGGCGTGCTGTACGCACCGGGCAAGGCCTCGAACGCCGGTGGCGTGGCCACGTCGGGCCTGGAAATGTGCCAGAACTCGGCGCGCATTTCCTGGCCTGCAGAAGAAGTCGACGGCCGTCTGCTGCAGATCATGCAAGGCATCCATGCGGCCTGCCTGAAGTACGGCCAGCGCGCCGACGGCACGGTGAGCTACATTGACGGCGCCAACGTCGCCGGCTTCGTCAAGATTGCCGATGCCATGATTGCCCAGGGCGTCGTGTAATCACACTGCGCGGGTAAAAGAAAAGGGACCGCAAGGTCCCTTTTTCATGCCTGTCTTTCCAGGCTTACTTGCTGCGCAGCACGGCCGCGTCGCACCAGCGCTGCGCGACCTGGGGCGTGGTCATGCAGACCGTTTCATGCGTGGCCGTGGTCACGGCGCGCTCGAGCAACTGGATATCGGCTTCGTGCTGGCGCGCGACATGCGGGTCCTCGAAGAAGATCACGCGCTGGCAGCGCCGCTCGAGCACCAGATCGGCGATCTGCGCGTCGCCGCCCAGCGGGCCGCTCTGGTAGCGATCGACCCAGGCGCGGTCCGCGGGCCAGCCCTTGCTCCAGGCCATTTCATTGAGCTTCTGGCCCGTCGTGCCCGTGCCCACGCGGCGCGCAAAGCGCGACAGCAGCGCGAAATTGCGTTCGGCAAATTCAAGCATCGCGGGCTTGAGCGCATCGTGGGCAATCAGCGCCAGCGTCTGCGATTCGAGCGCGTAGAAACGCTGGGCGCCGGCGTCGGGCGCAAAGCCGCGGTGCAGGCGTTCAACTTCAATCCAGTCACGCGCCGAGGCCACCGTCGACAGGAAAGGCTTGCCATGGATCACGCATTGACGCTTGAGCGCCAGCGCCTCGGGAAAGATCGACGACGGATCGACGGGGTCGATGAAATAGATCGCGCCATCGAGCCGGCGTTCATCTTCCTCCAGGCCCACGACTTCGGCGACCAGCTTCATCAGCCCGCCTTCGCGGCCATAGGGATAGCGGCGAATGCCCGAATACGCATGCAGCATGCCCGCGGCCTGGATCGCGTCGTAGGTGCGCCCCACGGCATGCAGGCCCAGCTGCAGTTCGCGTATGCCGGACTCGCAGGCGCGCAGCCAGGAAAACAGGGCCGCGTCGTCGGCCTGATGATGAAGACGGTTGGCAGCTAAACCCAAGCGCATAGATCTCTCTCGAAAAAACAGCCGAATACAGACCGATTCCCCTGATTGGGCCGGCCAATAAACAAGAGCATATCCTTGAATGCCCGCGCCACGTTCAACCTCATGCCTGCTATGCGCCCTGCCCGCCTTGTTCTTGCCGCCGTCTGCTGCGCCCTGCTGGCGACCAGCGGCTGCGCGCTGCTCGATGCCAAGCAGCGCGAATGGATCTTCCAGCCCAGCCAGCGCAGCTGGCAGAACGCCGACATGGCAGGCATGGAAGACATCTGGATTGACTTCGACTCGCGCCTGAGCGGCGAGGCCGTGCGCCTGCATGCGCTGTGGCTGCCGGCAAACAACGCCGCGGCTCCGGTGCTGCTCTATCTGCACGGCGCGCGCTGGAATGTGTCGGGCTCGTCGCAGCGCATTCGCCGCATGCAGTCGCTGGGATTTTCGGTGCTGGCCATCGATTACCGCGGCTTCGGCCAGAGCAGCGCCGGCCTGCCGTCGGAAAAGCTGGCCATCGAGGACGCGCGTGCCGCCTGGGACTGGCTCGCAGGCCAGCATCCGCACAAAGACCGCTATCTGTTCGGCCATTCGCTGGGCGGCGCGATCGCGATTGCCCTGGCCAGCGAAGTCGACGACGAGCGCGGCACGCTGGTCGAAGGCACGTTCAGCCGCATGACCGATGTGATCGGCAGCATGCGCTGGGGTTGGCTGCCCGTGGGGCCGCTGCTCACCCAGACCTTTGATTCACAGGCGCGCGTGGCGCGCATAGGCTCGCCGCTGCTGGTGGTGCATGGCAGCGGCGATCGGCTGATTCCGCCGGCGCTGGGCGAGCAGCTCTATGCGGCCGCGCAATCGCCCAAGCGCTGGGTGCTGGTCGAAGGCGGCAGCCACCACAATACCAATGCGATCGGCCTGCCCCAGTACCGCGTGGCGCTGCAGGAACTGTTCGACTTGCGGGCCTCGGGCAACGCACCCTGAAATCGGGCCGGCACCCGGCTGGCGTCTGCTACGCTTGTAGTCTATGCACGCGGCCCCGCCTTGCCTGCCGTTGGCTTGCGCCGGGCGCGGCACTCCCGCCTTTTCGATGACCCTCAGGCCCCGCCCCTTGCGGCCGGGCCGCTGTTTTGTGACTATCAGCGACATGACCGCCTCCCCTCTTTTGCCCTGCATCGCCATTGCCGGCCCGACCGCCTCGGGCAAGACCGCGGGCGCAATGGCGCTTGCGGCCGTGCTGGGCGCACGCGGCCAGGCCGTGGAAATCATCAGCGTCGATTCGGCCCTGGTCTACCGCGGCATGGACATCGGCACGGCCAAGCCGTCGGCCGCCGAGCAGGCCGCCGTGCCCCACCATCTGATCGACATCCGCGACCCGCTGCAGGCCTATAGCGCCGCCGAGTTCGTGCAGGACGCGCAGCGCCTGATCGACGAAATCCGCGCACGCGGCGCGCTGCCGCTGCTGGTCGGCGGCACGATGCTCTATTTCAAGGCCTTGTTTGACGGCATAGACGACATGCCCGCGGCCGACGCGGCGGTGCGCGCCCAGCTCGAGGAGCGCGCGGCGCTGATCGGCTGGCATGGCATGCATGCCGAACTCGCCCAGGTCGACCCCGAGACCGCGGCGCGTCTCGCGCCCGGCGACAGCCAGCGCATCCAGCGCGCGCTTGAAGTGTTCATGATTTCGGGCCAGCCGCTGTCGCATTTCCACACCCGCGCACGCACCGCCGGTGCCGACACCGAGAATGCGGCGCCCATCGCGACGCTCTTCTCGCTCGAGCCGAACGAGCGCAGCTGGCTGCATGCGCGCATTGCCCAGCGCTTCGACGCCATGCTCGATGCCGGCCTGGTGGCCGAAGTCGCGGGCCTGCGCGCGCGCGGCGATCTGCATGCCGAACTGCCATCGATGCGCTGCGTGGGCTATCGCCAAGTCTGGGACGAGATGGACTGGCAGACGCGGCGCGGCGGCGAACTCAACCGCCATCTGCTGCGTGAAAAAGGCATTGCCGCGACGCGCCAGCTGGCAAAGCGCCAGATCACCTGGCTGCGCAGCATGCCCCGGCGCCAGGTGATTGCCTGCGATGCGCCCGATGCGACGACGGCGCTGGTACAGGCCGTGCTCGACCACCTGGCAGCGCACCGGAACTGAAACCGCCCACGCCATGCATGCCACGCCCCTGCCCGTCACACCGGCCATCTCCGTGCAACGCCTGGCCAAGCACTATGCGGGCGCGCCGGTGTTCAGCGCGGTGTCGTTTGACATCGCCCCCGGCGAGTTTGTCGCCATCGTCGGCGAGTCGGGCGTGGGCAAGTCAACGCTGCTCAATTGCCTGGCCGGACTCGACCACTGGGATGCGGGACGCATCGCCCACGACGGCATCGAGCTGGGAGCGCTCAGCGATGACCAGCGCGCCGTCTGGCGCCGCGCCCATCTGGGCTTCGTGTTCCAGGCCTTCCATGTGCTGCCGCATCTCGATGTCGCGCAGAACATCGGCCTGCCGCTGATGCTGCTGGGCGGACGCCTGGACGCTGCCGCGGTGGCCCGGGTCGAAGCCATGCTGGACGCCGTAGGCCTCGCCGGGCTGGGCGCGCGCCTGCCGCAGCAGCTCAGCGGCGGTCAGCTGCAGCGC
>JBBKVU010000012.1:0-6805 GCA_037968595.1 Comamonas sp. | reverse complement strand
CTACCGGCTCTGACGCACAAAAAATTCACAACAAGGAGACAAACCCATGACTTTTGCATTCCACCCCTCCCCGGGCCAGCGCCATTCCCAGGCCGCAGCACAGCGCGCGCAGGGCAGGGCGCAGGCCCGGGGAGGGGTGGAATGCAAAAGTCATGGGTTTGTCTCCTTGTTGTGAATTTTTTGTGCGTCAGAGCCGGTAGCTCGGGTCCATGCGGTCGAGCTTGCGCAGCAGCGCCGGCCATTCCATCAGCCCGTAGGGACGGCGCGTTCCGGGCTGGTAGTTGTTCCAGGTTTCCTCGAGCACGGCGGGCGCGACCGCAACAAACGGCGTGTTGCAGGCCATGGCCGCGAGCTGGGCGCGGCAGGCGAGCTCCAGGCGATGCATCCAGTTGAAGGCTTCGCCCACCGAGCGGCCCACGGTCATCGCGCCGTGGTTGCGCAGGATCAGCGCCTCGCCCTGGCCCAGGTCGCGCACGATCGACTCCTGCTCCTCGAGGTTGAGCACCACGCCCTGGTAGTCGTGGTAGCCGATCTTCAGAAAGCGCATCGCGGTCTGCGTCAGCGGCAGCAGGCCGCATTCCAGCGACGAGACCGCCATCGAGGCCCAGCTGTGGGTGTGGATCACGCAGTCGACCTCGGGGCGCGCGGCATGCACGGCGCTGTGGATCACATAGCCGGCCTTGTTGACGCCATAGTCCAGCGCGCCGAAGTCGGGCCGGCACAGCACATTGCCGTCATGGTCGACCTTGATCAGGCTGGAGGCGGTGATCTCCTCGTACATCATCCCGTAGGCGTTGATCAGGAAGGCGCCGTCCTCGCCGGGAACGCGCGCCGAGATGTGGTTGGCCATCATGTCGGCCATGCCGTAGTGCTCGATCAGCCGGTAGCAGGCGGCCAGATCGACGCGCGCCTGCCATTCGGCGGCGGAGCAGCGCTCGCGCAGCGAGGCAATGCGCAGCGGCTGGATGTCGGGGGATGTCATGGGAGTCTCCTGTCGTTTTGTCATCGCATGTCTTCTGCCGCGGGGCTGGGCTGGAAGGCGTGGGAGGACTGTAGGCAGGGACCGGGGGCGCGGATAGTCTTGTGGGCGCACCCCCTCTTCACATTGCGTGAAGAGTCGGGCTCGACGCTGGCGCTGGCCGCGCGGGCTTGGTTTTCATGTCACCATGTGCGGTGCCGCCCGCCGCGCGCGCGTACATCGCGTCCGCGGCGTTTAGCCCCATGACCGGCATTCCGGTCGTCAGAATGATGGAAAGAAGATCCTTTATGAGCGTTTCCTACCCCAATGTCCAGTTGCTGATCGCCAACAACTGGGTCGATGCCGCCAGCGGCAAGCGCATTGACGTGCGCAATCCGGCCACCGGCGAGGCCATTGGCACTGTCGCCCACGCGGGCATTGCCGACCTGGACCTGGCCCTGGCCGCGGCCCAGAAGGGCTTTGAAACCTGGCGTGACATGTCGGTCTACGAACGCGCGGCCGTCATGCGCCGCGCCGCTGCGCTGCTGCGCGAGCGCGTCGAAGAGATTGCCAGCGTGCTGACCCAGGAAAACGGCAAGCCCCTGGCCGAAGCCCGTGTCGAAATCAATGCCGGCGCCGACATCATCGAATGGTTTGCCGACGAAGGCCGGCGCGTCTACGGCCGCATCGTTCCGGGCCGCAACGTGGCCGCGCACCAGATGGTGATCAAGGAACCCGTGGGCCCGATCGCGGCCTTCACGCCCTGGAACTTCCCGGTCAACCAGATCGTGCGCAAGATCGGCGCGGCCCTGGCCACGGGCTGCTCGTTCCTGTGCAAGGCGCCCGAGGAAACCCCGGCTTCGCCGGCCGCGCTGCTGCGCTGCTTTGTCGATGCCGGAATCCCTGCGGGTGTCGTCGGCCTGGTGTTTGGCGATCCCGCGGAAATCTCGGGCTACCTGATTCCCCATCCCGTGATCCGCAAGGTGACGTTCACCGGCTCGACCGCCGTGGGCAAGCAACTGGCCGCGCTCGCCGGCCAGCACATGAAGCGCGCCACGATGGAACTGGGCGGCCACGCTCCGGTGATCATTGCCGAAGACGCCGATGTGGCGCTGGCCGTCAAGGCCGCGGGCGCGGCCAAGTTCCGCAATGCCGGCCAGGTCTGCATCTCGCCCACGCGTTTTCTGGTGCACAGCAGTCTGCTGGGCGAGTTCAACAAGGCTTTCGTGCAGTACGCGCAAGGACTCAAGCTCGGCGACGGCCTGGCCGAAGGCACGAGCCTGGGCCCGCTGGCCAATCCGCGCCGCGTGACGGCGATGCAGCAGGTGGTGGCCGACGCTCGCCAACGCGGCGCCGAGATCCTCACCGGCGGCGAACGCGTGGGCGACAAGGGCAACTTCTTTGCGCCCACGCTGATCTCCAACCTGGAGACCGACTCCGACCTGTTCAACCAGGAGCCGTTCGGCCCGATCGCCGGCATCCGTGCCTTCGATCGCCTGGAAGACGCGATCAGCGAAGCCAACCGCCTGCCTTACGGCCTGGCCGCCTATGCGTTCACGCGCTCGTTCAAGAACGTGCAGCTGCTGTCCAGCCGCGTCGAGACCGGCATGCTGTGGATCAACCAGCCGGCCACGCCCTCGGCCGAGCTGCCGTTCGGCGGCATCAAGGACTCGGGCTATGGCACCGAAGGCGGCCCCGAAGCGCTCGAGGCCTATCTCAACACCAAGGCCGTCTCGGTGGTCGGCATCTGAGAAGCCACGGCCGCCGCGCCTTTCAAGCCGGCGGCTCGGTGATGCGCTGCGCTTGCAGAAACGACTGGATCAGCAGGCTGCGGCTGCGCTCGCGCGCATAGTAGAGATAGGTGCTGGTGGTGGCCGGCTCGCCCTCAATGCGAATCGGCACGAAGCGCGGGTCGGCAATGAACTCCGCTTCCGACACCGCCCCCACGCCCAGTCCGCGCGCGACGGCCTCGCGCAAGGCTTCGCGGCTGCCCACTTCCAGCGAGCAGCGGGTGCGCACGCCCGCGCCCTGCAGCGCCGCATCCATGGTTGCCTGGGTCGTGGAGCCGGTTTCGCGGCGCAGCAACTCCATTCCCTCGAGCTGTTCCAGGCGCACGCTTGCGTGGCGCGCCAGCGGGTGTTCGCGGTGGGCAAACAGGATGACGGGATGGCGTGCATACAGCAGGCTTTCCAGCGCCGGGTTGTCGTGCTTGCCGGCCAGCACGCCGATGTCGGTGGTGTATTGCTCCAGGTCGGCCAGCACCTGCCTGGAGTTGCCCATGCGTATCGACACCTCGATTCCCGGGCGGCGCAAGCGGTGCGCGGCGACCATTTCAATCACATGGAAGGGGCCGACCGCCCCCAGGTGCAGCTGGCCCTGGTTGAGCTGGCCCGAATCGCGCAGGAAGAAATCGGCTTCGGCCTCGAGCGCCAGGATCTTCTGCGCGATCGGCAGCAGCTGCGCGCCCGCGCTTGACAGGCTCATGCGGTAGCCGCGGCGGTGAAACAGCTCCACCGGGCTGTGCTGCTCAAGCGCGCTGATCTGCGCGGAAATCGTCGGCTGGCTCAGTTTCAGCGCGCGGGCTGCGGCGCTCAGGCTGCCCTGGTGGGCAACGGCCACAAAGGCGCGGTAGCGGGCGGTCGACATCTATAGGTTCCATCTATAAAAACACAGTGGAACAAGTCTAAAAATTTCACATGAAAGAAATATGTCGTTCCTACCATCAAGTGGTCAGACAGTTTTGTCTCCCTCCACCAGATGTCCACCAGGAACGCCACCATGAAGACCACCCGCAGAAACTGCCTCCAGCTTGCCGGCGCCGCCGCGCTGGCCTTCGCCGCCGTCGGCACCGCCTTTGCGCAGACCACCGAGTTGCGCGTCGGCTTGATTCCTTCCGAAGATGCCCAGGCCATGATCCGCGCCAGCCAGCAGGTCATGGACCAGCTGGCCGAGAAGACCGGCATGAAGGTGCGGCCCTTTGTTGCCAACGACTACAACGGCGTGATCGAGGCGCTGCGCTCGGGCAAGCTCGACATCGCCTACCTCGGCCCGTTCTCCTATGTGCTGGCCAGCAGCATCGCCAACGCCGAGGCGTTTGCCGTCGCCGTGACCAAGAAGACCGGCAAGAGCGCCTATCACAGCGTGGTCATCACGCGCAAGGATTCGGGCCTGGACAGCGTCGCCAAGCTGCAGCGCAAGACCTTTGCCTTTGTCGACCCGACCTCGACTTCGGGCCATCTGTTTCCCAAGGCCGGGCTGCTGGCCGACGGCTTTGACCCGGACAAGCATTTCTCGCGCGTGATCTTCTCGGGCTCGCACGACGCCAATATCATGGCGGTGGCCAACGGCAAGGTCGACGGCGCGGCCGTCGCCGACCGCATCTTCGAGTCGGCCGTTGCCAAGGGCGTGGTCAAGGCCGAGGACTTCCAGGTGATCTGGCGCTCGCAGCCCATTCCCGAGTCGCCCATGGTCTGGCGCAAGAGCCTGGACGCCGCGACCAAGCAGAAGGTCGCCGCCGCCCTCGCCGAGATCAAGGACCTGCCCTGGGGTGACCAGGGCGTGCTCAACGGCTTCGCGCCGACCACGGACAAGGCCTATGACGTGGTGCGCCAGACCGCCAAGGCCCTGAGCCTGGACCTGGGGAAGATGAAATGATACACATCCGTCAACTGCGCAAATGCTACGGCAGCAACCAGGTGCTGCATGGCATAGACCTCGATGTCCAGCCCGGCGAGTTTGTCGTCATGCTGGGGCTGTCCGGCGCCGGCAAGTCCACGCTGCTGCGCTGCCTCAACGGCCTGGCCCAGCCCGACAGCGGCACGCTGCAGGTCGGCGGCATCGACCTGATGGCGCGACACTCGCGCCGCGCGCTGGCGCGCGAAGCCGCCATGGTGTTCCAGCACCACAACCTGGTGCCGCGGCTGTCGGTGCTCAAGAACGTGCTCACGGGCCGGCTGGGCGCGCTGGCGACGCTGCCTTCACTGCTGCAGCTGTTTCGCCAGAGCGATATCGAACTGGCGCACGAATGCCTGGAACGCGTAGGCCTGTCGCACAAGGCGCATGAGCGCACCGAGGACTTGTCGGGCGGGCAGATGCAGCGCGTGGGCATTGCCCGAGCGCTGGCCCAGCAGCCGCGCGTCATCCTGGCCGACGAGCCGGTGGCCAGCCTGGACCCGAAAACCGCGCGCACGGTGCTGCAGTATCTGCGCGAGGCGACGCGCGGCCTGGGCATTGCCGTGGTCTGCAATCTGCACCAGGTCGACTATGCGCGCGAATTCGGCGATCGCATCGTCGGTCTGGCCCAGGGGCGCATGGTCTATGACGGCAATGCCCAGGGGCTCGATGACGCCGCTCTGCACGCCATCTATCACGCGCCACCCGCGGCCGTGGCGCCGCCCGCGCCCAGCCAATGGCAGGCCATTCCCGCCGGAGGTCTGCTGTGAACGCCAGCCTGCAAAAGAATTCCTACCGCTGGACGGCACCCCGACCCGAAGGCAAGAGCGGCTGGCTGGCCTATGCGGCCCTGGCCCTGGCCCTTGGCTGGACGCTGCAGTGGAGCGCCAGCGGCGCGCAGATGAGCTGGGGCGAGCTGGCCAACGGCCTGCCGCAGATTGGCGACTTCCTGTCGCGCTCGGTGCCGCCCGATCTGAGCATCCTGCCGCGGCTGTGGGCGCCGGCGCTCGAGACCATACAGATCGCGATCTGGGGCACGCTGCTGAGCATCTTGCTGGCGCTGCCGCTGTCCTTCATCGCGGCCAGCAACCTGCACAGCTGGCACGGCCTGCGCCGCGTCACGCGCCAGTTCCTCAACGTGGTGCGCAGCATCAACGAGCTGATCCTGGCACTGGTGTTTGTCTCGGCCGTCGGCCTGGGGCCGTTTCCCGGCGTGCTGGCGCTGGCGCTGCACGGCATGGGCATGCTGGGCAAGTTCTTTGCCGAAAGCATAGAGGAAATCGACAGCGGGCCGCTGGAGGCGCTGCGCAGCGCCGGCGCCAGCCAGCTGCAGATCATCGTGTTCGGCGTCGTGCCCCAGGCGATCACGGCCTGGATCGCGGTGGTGCTCTACCGCTTTGAAGTCAACCTGCGCTCGGCCACGGTGCTGGGCATGGTGGGCGCGGGCGGCCTGGGCTTCGAGCTGGTCGGCAGCCTCAAGCTGTTTCGCTACCAGGAAACCGCGACCTGCATCATCGTCATCACCGTGATGGTGATTGCCGCCGACCTGGTCTCCAACCTGCTGCGCCAGCGCGTGCAGGGCGGACGCCGGCACTGATTTGCGCCGTCGGCATCTGCCGGCGGCCTGCCTCCCCCAAACCTCTGCAGAGCCCGGCAGCGTGCAACGCCGCCGCGCGGGCGTGCGCTTTCCGTTTTCATCTTTCCAGGCAAATCACCGTGTGGACCTATCACAACCCCGTAAATATCCATGCCGCGCCCGGCGCACTCGCGCAGCTGCCCCGGCTGCTGGCCGGCCGCGACTGCATTCTCGTGACCTTTCCAGAAGCCCATGGCCTGGGCCTGGTGGACAGGATGCACGCGCTGCTGGGCAGCCAGCTGCGCGGCGTGATCAGCGAGATCCAGCCCAACCCCGATGTGCAGTGGCTGGCACCGCTTTATGACCAGGTGCAGCATGACCATGCCGATGTGCCTTGCGTGGTCGCGCTGGGCGGCGGCAGCGTGATCGACACCGCCAAGGCCTTGCTCTGTGCCACGCCCTCGGGCCGCTTTGCCGAACTGCTGGCGGTGCTGGAGCAGGGCGGCGAGCTGCCGGCCGGCGCGCACAAGGCGCTGATCGCGATTCCGACGACGGCCGGCACGGGCAGCGAAGTCACGCCCTGGGCGACGCTGTGGGAC
>JBBKVU010000011.1:0-5668 GCA_037968595.1 Comamonas sp. | reverse complement strand
GGCCTCGGCCCTGATTGGCGTCGCCGTGCGCGCGTCCACGCCCGCCGACACCGTGGCCGCGCTGCAGCAGGCCATTGCCGCCGCGCTGCAGCGCCCCGAGATACGCGCCCGCTACACCGATCTGGGCCTGGAGCCCGTGGCCGGCACGCCCCAGGCCTTCGAAGAACTGGTGCGCCTGGAAACCGCGCGCTGGCACCCGCTGATCCGCAGCCAGGGCATCGCGCTCGAGTAACACCGCCTTCGGCCCAGGCATACGCTTTCACCCTCAGGAGATCCTGCCTCATGCCCTTCATGCCCCCGCGTTCGCTGCGCCCCCTGGCCGCCGCCGCCCTGCTTTGCGCCGCCGGCGCCCAGGCCCAGGAAACGTTCAAGATCGCCTACATCGATCCGCTGTCCGGGCCTTTCGTCAACGTCGGCGAGCTGATGCTCAACCACGTGCAGTTTGCGGTCGAGGAGATCAACGCCCAGGGCGGGCTGCCCGGAAAGATCCAGCTGCAGCTGCTGCAGTTCGACAGCAAGCTGTCGGCGCAGGAAAGCCAGAGCGCGCTGCAGGCGGCCATAGACCAGGGCGCGCGCGCCATCATCACCGGCGGCTCGGGCTCGTCGGTGGTCACGGCACTGGTGCAGTCGGCCGCGCGCCACAACCAGCGCAATCCGGGCCGGGAAGTCATGGTGCTCAACCATTCCTCGATAGACCCCGAGCTCACCGGCAAGGCCTGCAATTTCTGGCACTTCATGTTCGATGCCAACACCGCGATGCGCATGAAGGCGATCAGCGACTACATCAAGACCCAGCCGGCGATCCAGAAGGTCTACCTGCTCAACCAGGACTACGCGCATGGCAAGCAATGGGCGGCCTACGGCCGCAGCATGGTGGGCGCGGCCCGCCCCGACATCGCGTTTGTCGGCGAGACGCTGCACCCCATAGGCCGTGTCAAGGATTTCGCGCCCTATGTCGCCAAGATCAAGGCCTCGGGCGCCGACACCATCATCACCGGCAACTGGGGACAGGACATGGCCTTGCTGCTCAAGTCCGCGGGCGACGCCGGCCTCGACTATCGCTATTTCAACCACAGCGCGGGCGGCGTTCCGGGCACCGTGCTGGCCGTCTCCCAGGCCGGCAAGGGCCAGTTGACCTGGGTTGCGGAATGGCATCCGGGCCAGGCGGGACGCCCGGCCGCCGACGCCCAGGCCAGGGCTTACAAGGCGAAAACCGGCAAGGATTTCCTCGCCCCGCGCATCGATATGACCGTGCGCTTCCTGGCCGCGGCCATGCAGAAAACGCAGTCGACCGATCCGCTCAAGCTCGCGCTGGCCATGGAAGACATGACCCTGGACACCAGCGTGGGCCAGGTGCGCATGCGCGGCCAGGACCACCAGCTGCTGCTGGCGCAGGTGGTCAACACCATTGCGCCGGTCGACGGCAAGCGCGTGACCCAGGGCTGGGAAGGCACGCAGTGGGGCTTTCGCACCGATGCCGTGATTCCCGCCGAGCAGCTGACGCTGCCCAGCGCCTGCCAGATGCAGCGGCCCACGCGACGCTGAAACGTCGCCGGGCAATTCAGCGCTAGCGCTTGCCGAAGATGCCGCGGCCCACGCGCACCATGGTGCTGCCCGCATGCACCGCGGCCTCGAGGTCGGCGGTCATGCCCAGCGACAGCGTGTCGAACGCCGCCAGGCCCGGCGCGCCGCTGGCGGCAATCGTGTCGAACAGCAGGCGCACGCGGCGGTGCACCGCGTACTGCGCGGCGAAGTCGGCGCCTTCCTCGGGAATCGCCATCAGCCCGCGCAGCTGCAGATTGGGCAGCAGCGCGATTTCCTGGGCCAGCGCCAGCGCCTCCTCGGGCGGCACGCCCGACTTGGCCGCGCCGCCGTCGGGATTGACCTGCAGGCAGACCTGCAGCGGCGCCATGCCTTCGGGCCGCTGGTCGGACAGCCGCTGCGCGATCTTCAGCCGGTCCACGCTCTGCGCCCAGTCGAAATGCTCGGCAACCAGGCGCGTCTTGTTGCTCTGTATGGGTCCGATGCAATGCCAGCGCAGCGGCGCATGGCCTGGCGGCCAGGCCATTTCACGCAGGATGGCGATCTTTTCAACCGCCTCCTGGATGTAGTTCTCGCCGAAATCGCACTGGCCCGCAAGCGCGGCTTCGCGCACCGCGTCGGGGCCGAATGTCTTGGAGACGGCAAGCAGCGCAACGCTGCCCGGCGCGCGTTCGGCGTCCACGCAGGCCTGGTCGAGGCGAGCGTGGATCTGGTGGAGGTTGTTACCAATCATTGTCATAATCACCGACAAGCGTACCAAACGACAAAGGGCCTTTCGTGGACATCACCCAATTGCTGGCGTTCAGCGTCAAGAACAAGGCATCCGACCTGCACCTCTCCGCAGGCCTGCCGCCGATGATTCGGGTGCACGGCGACGTGCGGCGCATCAATGTCGACGCCCTGGACCACAAGACCGTCCACGCGATGATCTACGACATCATGAGCGACGCCCAGCGCAAGGTCTACGACGAGATGCTGGAGATCGACTTCTCGTTCGAGATCGAAGGCCTGGCGCGCTTTCGCGTCAACGCCTTCAACCAGCAGCGCGGCGCGGCCGCGGTGTTCCGCACCATTCCCAGCAAGATCCTGACGCTGGAGCAGCTCAACGCGCCCAAGATCTTCGCCGAGCTCGCGCTCAAGCCGCGCGGCCTGGTGCTCGTGACCGGGCCCACGGGCTCGGGCAAGTCGACCACGCTGGCGGCCATGGTCAACTACCTCAACGAGACCGAGTACGGCCATATCCTGACCGTCGAGGACCCGATTGAATTTGTCCACGACTCGAAGAAATGCCTGATCAACCAGCGCGAAGTCGGGCCGATGACGCATTCGTTTGCGGCCGCGCTGCGCTCGGCGCTGCGCGAGGATCCGGACGCCATCCTGGTCGGCGAAATGCGCGACCTCGAACCCATTCGCCTGGCGATGACGGCCGCCGAAACCGGCCACCTGGTGTTCGGCACGCTGCACACCTCGAGCGCCGACAAGACCATAGACCGTATCATCGATGTCTTCCCCGCCGAGGAAAAGGAAATGGTGCGCGCCATGCTGTCGGAATCGCTGCAGGCCGTCATCTCGCAGACGCTGTGCAAGACCAAGGACGGCCAGGGCCGCGTTGCCGCGCATGAAATCATGCTGGGCACCAGCGCCATCCGCAACCTGATACGCGAGGCCAAGGTCGCGCAGATGTATTCGACGATACAGACCAGCCAGAACGTCGGCATGCAGACGCTGGACCAGAACCTCACCGACCTGGTGCGCCGCAACATCATCAGCGCCGCCGAAGCCCGCGGCAAAGCCAAGATCCCGGACAACTTCCCCGGTTGAGCGCCCTGCCATGACCCAGCTCCTGCGTCCGCACCGCGCCCGCCGCCCCCGCGGCGGCGCTGGAGGTCTGCGGTGATACGCATACTGCAGCGGCTGCGCCAGACGCCGGAGCCCGAGATCTCGCGCCAGGAAGCGGAGTCGGCATTCTTCACCACCGCCTGGCACCAGGGCAACCAGGGGCCGCTGGTTCCCTGGGAAGCGCGCGCGGTCGAACTCGGCGCCAGGCCGCTGTCGGCGCGCTCCGCGCTGCGCCAGCTGCAGACGCTGTGGGCGCATGACCGCCATCTTTCCACGCTGACGCCAGACGCGCTGGCGCGCATGGAACGCTATCTGCACTTTGCCGCCGTCAAGGCCCAGCGCGACGTGATCCTGCAGGACGAGTACGGCAACTTCATGGTGGTGGTGCTCAGCGGCGAGCTGGTCGTCAACCGCCGCCAGCCCTGGGGCGAGACGCTGCGCCTGGCGCAGACCGGGCCCGGCGATCTGCTGGGCGAAATGTCGCTGCTCGACAGCGGCCAGCGCTTTTCCAGCTGCACCACGCTGGTCGACAGCGAACTCGCGGTGCTCAGCGCCGAAGCCCTGGACGACATGCTGGTGCACGACCCCGCGCTGGCCGCCCAGTTGGTCGCCATCCTGGCACGCAAGCTGTCGGTGCGCCTGCGCGCCGTCAGCAGCCGCCTGGGCCATCAGGCGCCCTAGCCAAATACCCTCTGGCGCAGGCACTGCCCCAGTCAACGGAGAATTCCATGGAACGAGACCAGGCCAGTAAATTCATCAACGATCTGCTGCAGCTGATGGTCAGCCGCAACGGCAGCGATCTGTTCATCACCGCGGAGTTTCCGCCGGCCATCAAGGTCGACGGCAAGATCACCAAGGTCTCGCCCCAGCCGCTGACGCCGCTGCACACGCTGACGCTGGCGCGCTCCATCATGAGCGACAAGCAGATTGCCGACTTCGAGCGCACCAAGGAAAGCAACTTCGCGATCTCGCCCGCGGGCATAGGACGTTTTCGCGTCAACACCTTTGTGCAGCAGGGACGCATAGGCATGGTCATGCGGACCATCCCGATGACCGTGCCGACCATAGACAAGCTGGGCGTGCCGCAGGTGCTCAAGGACGTCGCCATGTGCAAGCGCGGCCTGTGCATCCTGGTAGGCGCCACGGGCTCGGGCAAGTCGACCACGCTGGCGGCCATGGTCGACTGGCGCAACGAGAATTCGTTTGGCCACATCATCACCGTCGAGGACCCCATAGAGTTCGTCCACCCGCACAAGAACTGCGTCGTCACCCAGCGCGAAGTCGGGCTCGACACCGACAGCTGGGAGGCGGCGCTGAAGAACACGCTGCGCCAGGCGCCCGATGTCATCCTGATGGGCGAAATCCGCGACCGCGAGACCATGGAGCATGCGATTGCGTTTTCCGAAACCGGCCACCTGTGCCTGGCCACGCTGCACGCCAACAGCGCCAACCAGGCGCTGGACCGCATCGTCAACTTCTTTCCCGAGGAACGCCGCCAGCAACTGCTGATGGACCTGTCGCTGAACCTGCGCGCCATGGTCTCGCAGCGGCTGATCGCCAAGCAGGACAGCAAGGGCCGGGTCGCGGCCATGGAAGTCATGCTCAACACGCCGCTGATTTCCGATCTGATCTTCAAGGGCGAGGTGGCCGAGATCAAGGAAATCATGAAGAAGGGGCGCGACCTGGGCATGCAGACCTTCGACCAGGCGCTGTACGATCTGTTTGAAGCCCAGCAGATCACCTATGAAGACGCGCTGCGCAATGCCGATTCGGTCAATGACCTGCGCCTGAACATCAAGCTCAACAGCCAGCGCGCGCGCAATCTCGACCTGTCCTCGGGCACCGAGCATTTCGCGATTGTATAAATCACCCCCTGAGCGGCTAACGCCGCTTCCCCCTCTCAACCTGCGGTGGAGGGTGACGGCAGCCTCGGTGCGGGGCGGCCCTTCCTCTCTGCCCCCTGCTGGTTCACGCCAGTTTCAGAGGCTGCAAACAGTGCAAGCACCATGAAACAGTTCGCCCACATTCGGGCTTTTCTTCTCTGAAACCTGAAAAATTATGTCTAATCTTTCCAGCAACACCGCCGCCCTTTCCATCGCCTTCCTGGGTCTGGGTGTGATGGGCTACCCCATGGCCGGCCACCTGGCACGCGCCGGGCACAGCGTCACGGTCTACAACCGCAGCCCGGCAAAGGCCGCGCAATGGTGCGCCGAGTACGCCGACACCGCGGGCCCGCGCCAGGCCGCGACGCCGCGCGAAGCCGCGCAAGGCGCCGACATCGTGTTCT
>JBBKVU010000010.1:0-4264 GCA_037968595.1 Comamonas sp. | reverse complement strand
TGCTGCTGTGCCTGCTGGGCCAGGCCGGCTTCGGCGGCGGCGGCACCATAGCCTTGCGCGGGCTTGGCCGCGCAGCCAGAAAGCAGCAGCGCCGCGGCCGCGAAGGCCAGGGCAGCCGCTGTGCGCTGCGCGGGTGAAAAGCGTGTCTTGGTGGTCATGGCCTATTTCCCTCCCATGGAAGACAGCGAACGGATGACGGCCGTGAAGCCCGGGCCCGCAGTGATGACGATGAGCGCCGGCAGCAGCGTGAGCACCATCACGCCGGTCATCTTGACGGTGATGATTCCTATCTTTTCCTTGAAACCCGCCTGGCGCTTTTCGCGCAGTCGCAGGCTGAATTCCTTGAGCGGGTCCTGCACCGCACCGCCGTGGCGGTCGACCTGCACCAGCAGGTTGACGACGGCGCTGAGGTCGTCGTCGGCGCCGATATGCGCCAGGCGCTGCAGCGACTGCTCACGCGTGCGCCCGCTGGTGTAAAGCCGGTTGGCCAGGGCGAGTTCCGAGCCGATCACGCGCAGCACGCCGGTGAATTCCGTGGCGAGAATCTGCATGCTCTGGTCTATGCTCAGGCCCACGCCCTGCAGCAGCCGCAGCAGATCGACAAACAGCGGCAGTTCCTCGACCACGCACTGGCGGCGGCGGTTGGCCTTGGAGCGCACCAGCCATTTGGGCAGCATCATCCCCAGCCCGAACCCCAGAAATCCATAGATCAGCGCATAGTGGCCCTTGGGCTGGAGCACCAGCAGGGCAAGCATGGGCAAGAAAAGCGCCAGCACCACGCGGCTGATGACATAGATCAGTCCGCCGCGCGCGATATCCATGCCGGCCAGTTCCAGCAGCTTGCGATCCTCGTCCGCGAACAGCGCCTTGGACAGACCCGATTGCAGCCAGGCGGGCGGCTTGAGGCTGTTGGCCACGGACTGCGCCATTGCCGCTTCGGCTTTTTCGCTGCCCGGGGTCGACGGCGCAGACGTGCCGGGCATGGGAAACGGGTGCAGCGCCGCTGCGCTGGCTTCGCGCGCATGCAGCACTTCGCCGACCAGCGCCTCGGCGCGCGCCGAACGGCGCAGCTGCCAGACCAGTGCGCCGGCCAGCAGCAGCACCGCCAGCGCCGCGAGCGCCAGGCTGGCAATCCAGAGTTGTTGCGCGGTCATGGCTGCTCCTTGCGCCGCGCACGTGGCGCTTGCGCCGGGAAGTGGAGAGTGGTGTCGTGGGACATGCGGGTGGCCCTAGCGCAGCCTTGCCAGGCGGTAGAGTAGAAACGAGCCAAAGACCTGCAGCGCCGCGGCGACGAGAATCATCTTCTGGCCCATGGCGTCGTTCCACATGCGCATGAAGTAGCCCTGGTTGAGCAGCATGATCATGGTGCCGACCACGATGGGCAGCAGCGCCAGGATCCAGGCCGACATCCGCACTTCGGCCGACATCGAATGCAGTTCGCGCTCAGCCGATTGGCGGTCGCGGATGTAGCTGGAAACGCGCTCCAGCACCATGTCGGCGCGCCCGCCGTAGCGTGTGGTCATGCGAAACACCGCGGCCAGCAGGCCGAACTCCGGCAGGCCCCAGGTGCGCTCCAGCTGGGCCATGGCCTGGCCCAGGTCGGGCGAGACGTTGAGCGAGGCCGAAGCATGCTGCAGCGCCGTGCCCAGTGGCTGGGGCACATTGGGGCTGGCAAACTGGAAGGCCGCGTGCAGCGAATTGCCGATGGACAGCAGCCGCACCATGTTGTCGAGAAAGCTCGGCAATTGCGTGAGCATCTTGGCGCGGCGTCGGTTCAGGCGCAGCCAGATGCCGAACGTGGCCAGCAGCAGGCACAGGCCCAGCACCATGGCGCCGATGAGCGCGCCGCCCTGCAGCGCAGCCAGCAATGCCAGCGTGCATGCTGCCAGCGCCAGCATTGCCAGCGTGCGCGGCGCAATGCCCCAGGCCTTGTAGCGCAGATACTCCTTGAGCCGGCGCAGGCCGTCGGGCTGGGAGGGCAGCTGCGTCGGCATGGGCATGGACATCGGCGACGCGGTGGGCAGGATCAAGGGCTCGCCTGCCTGCAGTTCGCGCCGTATGTCCAGGCCGCGGCGCAGCGTGCTCTGGATCGACTGCTGCGCCTGCTTGCGCCTGGCACTTGCAAACAGCCACAGCGCCAGCGCCAGCAGCACGCAGGCCAGCGCGCACAGCACAAGAATGGCGGGTGCCTTGCCCGTCATCGCTCGCCTCCATGCTGATGCTGCTGCGAGCGCCACCAGCTCAGCAGCTTGGGTGAGTGGGGCGAGATGCCCATCGAGACCCAGTGATCGAGTTCCTGGCCGTCGGCGCCCATCTGCGGCTCGTAGCGATAAAGCTCCTGCATCGAAATCACGTTGTCCGACATGCCGGTGACCTCGGTCAGCGACAGCAGGCGGCGCCGGCCGTTGGACAGGCGGCCGATCTGCACGATGAAGTCAATTGCATTCGCGATCTGCCGGCGCAGGCTGCTTTCGCTGCCCTGGAAGCCGGCAAAGCCGGCAAGCATTTCCGCGCGGTACAGGCACTCGCGCGGCGAACTCGCGTGTATCGTGCCCATGGAGCCATCGTGGCCGGTGTTCATTGCCTGCAGCAGGTCCAGCACTTCGCCGCTGCGCACTTCGCCGACGATGATGCGGTCCGGGCGCATGCGCAGGCTGTTGACCAGCAGGTCGCGAATGCTCACATGGCCGGTGCCGTCGAAGCTGCCGGGCCGGCTTTCCAGCCGCACCACATGGCTGTGGTTCAGAGACAGTTCCGCCGTGTCCTCGATGCTGACGATGCGCTCGCGCCCGGGGATGAACGTGGCCAGCGCGTTGAGCAGCGAGGTCTTGCCCGAGCTGGTGCCGCCGCTGATCAGGATGTTGCAGCGCGACTGCACGGCCATCTCCAGGATGCGGCTGATGTCGGCGTTGAAGGTGCCCAGCTTGACCAGGTCCTTGGGTGTGAGCGGGTCCTTGCGGAACTTGCGGATCGACACCGATGGTCCATCGATGGACAGCGGGGCGATGATGACGTTGATGCGGCCGCCGTCGGGCAGGCGCGCGTCGACCATGGGGCTGGATTCGTCCAGGCGCCGGCCCAGCGGCGCCAGAATGCGCCGCACGATGCGCAGCACATGTTCGTCGTCCTTGAACTGCGATGTCTCGCGCTTGAGTATGCCGCCGCGCGAGACGTAGATGTCCTTGTAGCCGTTGATCAGGATGTCCTCGACATTGGGATCGTCCAGCATGATCTGCAGCGGCCCCAGTCCCGTGAGTTCGCGTGTCAGGGCGCTGGCGACCTGGTGGGCTTCCTGCTCGTTGACGGGCACGGCGTGCAGGCGGATGAAGCTGTCGAGCTCCAGCGACACGAACTGCGAAATCGCTGCCGGGGACCAGCGGCCGAATTCCGCACCCAGCTCTTCGATGCGGCTGAGCAGATGGTCGTAGGCCTTGTTCTTGAGATCGGCAAACAGCGCACTGGCCTCGAACTCGGCCGGGCTGACATGCGCGTGAGGGGGATAAGCCGTAGTCGTCATGGTGCGGTTCAATGTTTGCTGATGCGGTGCAGCAGCCGGTTGAGCGGATTCGCGGAGGCAGTCGGCGGCGCCATGTCCGGGTGGTGGTCGGCCAGCAGCCGGTCCACGAGCTTTTCAACCACCTGCACATAGGGTTCGCGTTTTTGCTGCGGCGTGAACAGCGCTCCCTGGTTGACAACCTGGGCCAGTTCCCGACGGCGCTCAGGCAGCTGGGCCAGCAGCGGCAGCTGCAACTGGCGCGCGATCTGTTCGGCGCTCAGCTCCAGGCCGGAGTCATGCCGGCTGACGATCAGATGCCGGCGATTGCGCGGGATATGCAGGCCATCGAGCTGCAGCAGCAGTTCCGCGGTCCAGACCACGCTGGCCACGCTCTGGTCGCACACCACCCAGATTTCGCTGGCCGCGGGCAGCACGTCCTTGAGCATCTGGGGCGACTCGGTCGCGCCCATGTCCAGCACGATATGGCGAAAGTAATGGCCCAGCCGGTTGAGCAGTGCCTGGACTTCCACCGATGGCAAGCCATGCTCCTGGCGCGACAGCGTCAGCAGCCGCAGGCCGCTGCTGTGGCGCGCCAGCGCGCTTTGCGCCATGCGCCGGTCGAGCCGGCGCTGCTGGTTGACGGCATCCGTGAAACCGAATTCGCCCGGCGTGTTGAGATAGATCGCGCAATCACCGCCGGGCGTGCCGAGCTCGATCAACAGGTTGGACAGCGCTTCCTTGGCGTTGTCGGGGGCCGCGGCAGCCGCC
>JBBKVU010000009.1:0-5968 GCA_037968595.1 Comamonas sp. | reverse complement strand
ACCAGCAGGTGCAGCCGCCAGTGGCTGATGCCGGCCCAGATGGCCTGGCGCGACAGCTTGGCGCCGTGCAGGAAGAACAGCATGAAGATCACGCCCATCGCCGCCCACTCCAGACCGCGCGCGACGCTGCCATAGGCCGGCAGGAAGCTGGCCAGCAGCACCGTGGCAATGAGCATCAGGGTGAAGTTGTCGGGAAGGAATCGGGGTCGGGCCATGCCGTGCTTTCAGAAGTTGCAGGGAACGGCGTGTGCCTGTTCGTGGCGCCGATTGGAATGCATGTGGATTCAAAAGTGAAATGCATTTATATGATTGTTTTATAATTTTTACTCATGAATATCACACTGCGGCAGCTGCGAGTCTTCCTGGCCGTCGCCCAGCAGCAGAACTTCAGCCGCGCGGGTGAAGCCGTGGGGCTGACCCAGCCGGCCGTGAGCCGCAGCATCACCGATCTGGAGCAGCAGCTGGGCGTGCAGCTGCTGCACCGCAGCACGCGCGACGTCGAGCTCAGCGATGCCGGCCGCCTGCTGCAAGGCCGGGCCACGCGCGTGCTCGATGAACTCGACGCCGCGCTGCTGGAAGTGCGCGGCCTGGCCACGCAACGCCACGGTCGGGTGCGCGTCGCCAGCAGCCCCACGCTGTCGGCCCATCTGATGCCCGAGTGCATTGCCCGCTGCGCGCGCCAGCATCCGGGATTGCAGTTGCAGCTGCTGGACCGCATCCAGCAGGGCGCGCTTGACAGCGTGCGCGCCGGCGACGTCGACTTCGGCGTGGTGATTGACCCTACCGAACCCGAAGACCTGCATTGCGAAGCCATTCTGTCCGAGCCCTTCTGCCTGGTCTGCCCCGCGAACCATGCGCTTGCGCAGCGGCTCGAAGTCCATTGGCGTGAGCTTGCGGGCCACCCGCTGGTGCTGCTCGACCATGCGTCCGGCAGCCGCCGGCTCATCGACCGCGTGCTGGAGCAGCACGCGCCCGACTGCCAGGTGGTGCAGCAGGTCGGCCATACCACCACCATTTTTGCCATGGTGCAGGCAGGCCTGGGCATCGCCGTCGTGCCGCGGCTGGCGGTGGCGCAGCCGGGGATGGAAAGCGCCGGCTTGGTGCACAGACGGCTGCTGCCCGTGGTCGAGCGGCAGATCATGCTGGTCCACAGGCGCCATCGGCGCCTGGCCCCCGTGGTTCAGCTGGTCTGGGATCTGGTGCGCGATGTGGCCCGGGCGCGCGGTCGATGACCGATTGACCGTCGCGCGCCCGTCGCAAACGGCGGCGCGGCCTTGTCAGCGTCCGACCGGCGCCAGAAAGCTGTCCAGCTGGTTCACGACATCCTCGGGACGCACGCCGGCGTCGGGAGTGTGGGCATAGATATGGGTGCAACGTTCCTTGCGGTCGAACCAGATCGCTTCGTCTCTCTTTTGGCTCGGCCTTTCGCGCGCGAGGTAGACGATGGTGTCCGCGCCTTTGTCATGGTCGCGCAGCACCGTCTTGAGCAGGGCGACAAAACGCGGCATCGAGCGGTTGACGCTGGCCGTGTCCACCCAGCCGGGGTGCATGGCGTAGAACCGTTGCTGCAGATGGGCCTGGCGTTGGCGCCAGTAGCTCATGATCATCACCTGCGCGCGCTTGGCCAGGCCGTAGGCGCGCGGGCCCAGGTAGCGCGAGGCGTCGGTGATGTTGAGGTCTTCGGGAATCATGCGGTGGTTGTACATGCCGCCCGAAGAGACTTCGATCACCGCCGCGTCGTCCTTGAGGATTCTTTCCTGCAGCAGGGTCTTGACCAGCAGGTGGTGACTGAGAATATTCGTCACAAAGGAGGTCTCCAGGCCTTCGTCGGTGACTATGGGCTGGTGTTTCTGTATGCCGACATTGTCGATCAGCACATCGAGGCGCATGCCGGACGCGCGAATGCTGTCGAGCAGCGCATACACGTCGGCGGTTTTCGAAAAATCCGCGGTCAGGTAGGTGATGGGCTGCGGCGAGCGCACGCTCTGGGCGAAGGCCGCGAGCTTGGCCACGTCACGCGCCACGCAGATGACGCGCGCCCCGCCTTCGGCCCCCTGGCGGGCGGCGGCCGCCCCTATGCCTTCCGAGCCACCGGTGACCAGCCAGGTCTGGCCGGCGAAGTTGTTGGGGCGGTTTCTCCAGAAGATGCTGCGCAGGTGGTAGCCGATGGCGCTGTAGCTCGGAGTGAACCGGATGTAGAACTTGATGATCTTGGAAAGTGGGGTCTTGGCCATTTTGAGACGGTTGGTGGAGCGGCGCGGCGAAAATGAAACCCCATGGCATTGCCCCAAGGTTTGCCGAGGAAATGCGGTTTCCTGGTCCGCGTTCTCCGCTCTTGATAATGGAAGATCGCTCAGTGGTGGGCCGGCTCCTGGATGGCGTTGAGCATGGTGGCGCGGTCGTAATATTCCTTCCAATGGGAAATCTTGTCGCCGGAAAATTCAATGATTCCCACGGTAGGTATTTTTCGCTTTTGGTCATTGAGAGTGATTTCATCCTCACGCTCGACAAACAGGGTTCCATTCACCACGCCAATTTTCAGAATATGCAGCTTCACGTCTTTATGCGGGCGCTCGGTCTTTCGAATGCGTTGGTAGAAATTCTCCCGGCCCACGCAGGGTTCCAGCATCACCGAATGAAGAATTCCCTGCTCGGCCATAAGGTCGGCACAGGCACGCCAATTCTTGCTTTCCCAGGATTTTTTCATGTTCATGAAAATATCGATCTTCATTTGGTCGCTGACTTGGTTGGAAACCATAAAATGCCTTTCATGCCAATGTGAATATGCTTTGCAAACCGGTTCGAGAAGAAATATCCTTCTTTCTTGCTGTTGTTCATTGGAATGGCGGCGACTTTTTTTGACAATGTGAAAACATGGAATTTCCCAATGGGTGAGAAAAAATCGTCAAGCGTCACCGGCACCCAAAGCGCTGCCAAAGTCCTGCAATTGCTCAGAATGGTCGGCACCCACCATGCGACCGGAATCCGGTTGAGCGATCTGGTGGAGCTGTCGGGCATAGACAAGTCGACGGCGCACAGACTGCTGCAGTGCATGCTGGAGGAGGGTTTCGTCGAAAGAATCGGCGCGTCCAAGGCCTACCGCCTGGGCATGGAGAGTCTGCAGTGGGGTTTTTCCTCGGCCGGCATGGAAGCCCTGTCGGAGAAGTTCCGTCCCACCTTGCTGCGGCTGGCACGCATCACCGACGATGCGGTCTTTCTGATGGTGCGCAGCGGCGATTACGTGGTCTGCCTCAGCCGCGTCGAGGGCGGGCATCCGACCAAGGCCTATGTGGTGGAAGTGGGCGTGCGCCGCCTGCTCGGGGCCAGTGCCTGCGGCATTTCCATGCTCGCGCAGATGAGCGATGACGAAGTGCAGGGCGTGCTCTCGCGGCACGAGGCCGAATACACGCGCAGCCAGTTGTCGATTGCCGGCATACGCAAGGCGCTGCAGCAGGCGCGCGCCGCCGGCTATTCCGAAGTCGCGGATATGCGCATTGATTCGGGCGGTGTGGGCTGTGCTTTCCCGATGACTGAAAACTGCTGGGCCGGCCTGAGCGTGGCCATTGCCAGGCACCGCTGCAGCCCCGAGCGCCTGCAGCATATCGGCAGCCTGTTGCTGAACGAAGTGGCCCAGGTGTCCTGACCGGGGCCGGCCATGGCCCGGGACGCCCTCGAGCCGCTGCGGCGTTGACCCCACCAGGCGCTGCAGAGGGTCGGGGCGGCCAGGCGTCAGAAGCGGTGGCGAATGCCCAGTGCCAGGCCGGTTTGGCTGTCGGCGCCGCCGCCCAGCGTGCTGAGCGCGGCAAAGTTCAGGCCGGCATTCTTCGCATGGGCCAGCGCGGCGTACAGGTCCGTGCGCTTGGACAGCGCATAGATGGCCTGCAGCGTCAGCTGCTTGGGATCGGGCGGGTTGCCCACGCCGTTGCGCGTCTTGATGTTCTGCTGGTAATAGGCGGCGTTGAGCGTGAGTGCGCCGGATGTCTTGTAGTTCACGCCCAGCCAGAAGAAGTCGTCGCGCAGCGTGACCAGGCTGGCGGCATCCTTGCTTTGCCCCCAGCGGTAGCCCGACGACAGCCGCAGCCCCGAGCTGAGCTGATAGGCGGCTCCCAGGGCGGTCTTGCGCGCGCGCGGGTGGGCGCCGGCGACCTCCAGGCCGTTTTGCTGGTCATGGGCCAGGGCCAGGTTCAGATCCTTGCTGCCGTAGGTGATGTTGCCGCCCCAGGCGGCGTTGGACGAGGGCGCGTCGGCCTGCTCGCCGAAGGCGTAATGCAGCTGGGCGCTCCAGCCGTTGAGACTGGCGCGGTACTTGAGCGCATTGTCATTGCGCAGATTGCCAAGCAGCGGACTGAAGGGCTCGTAGGCGCCGGAATAGGCCAGCGGCGTCACATACAGCAGACCATCGAAAAGCGAGGTGTATTGGCGGCCCAGCGTGAGCCGGTGCTGCTGGCTTTCGAGTCCGACGAAGGCTCCGCGGTTGAAGAAGCGCGTGGCGTCGGCATTGGTGCCCATGTCCGAGTTGAAGCCGTGTTCCAGCGTGAAGACGGCCTTGAGGCCGCCGCCCAGATCTTCCGATCCGCGAAAGCCCAGGCGCGGGCCCTGCAGGCCGGAATTGCCCATGCGCACCAGCGAGCCGGCGCCCCCTGCGGCCGGCATGTCGGAAAGGTATTCGACGTTGGTGTCGATGATGCCGTAGAGCGTGACCTGCGACTGGGCCTGGGCCGCGGGGGCGAGCGTCAGGGCGGCAAGCGTCAGCAGCCCGGTGGTCAATGTTTGCTTCATTATTGTCTCCTGCAAGCCTTGTAATGGGTCAGATCTCTATGCCGCTGCCTTTGATGAGCCGGCCCCAGCGCAGGTTTTCCTCATCAATCTGCTTTTGAAACTCCGCCTGTGATTTGCCTCCGGCCACATAGCCCAGGTCCTTGAGCCGGGGCTGGATATCGGGGAGGTTCATGACCTTGACCGAGACGTCATGGATTTTCTGAACGATCTCCGGCGGCGTGTTGCGCGGCACGAAGAAACCCGCCCAGGTGGGCAGCTCGAAGCCGGGGTATCCCTGTTCGGCCAGCGAGGGAATATCGGGTGTCAATGCCGAGCGCTCGGCACCCGTCACCGCAATCAGCTTCACCTTGCCTGTCGGAATCAATGCTCCCAGCGTCACCAGGTCGAGGATGGTCATGGTGATCTCGCCCGAGGCCAAGGCCATGCTCACCTGGGCCGAGCCTTTGTAAGGCACGTGCAGCATGTCCAGGCCGGCCACCTTGTTCAGATGGTTGCCGAGAATATGCGAGGAAGATCCGTTGCCAATCGAGCCATAGATATGGGTTTTTGGATTGGATCTGACTTCCTTGACGAGGTCGGCGATATTGTCTGCCTGGGTTTTCTGCGTGCTGACTGCAATCCATAAGGGACTTTTCACCAGATCGACTACGGGCACAATATCCTTCAACGGGTCATAGGGGAGTTTCTTGAATAGATGGTGCGTCTGCAGCAGCAGCGGTATTGTCAATAGAATGGTATTGCCATCGGGTTTTGCCTTGGAAACAATATCCGTACCTATCGTGGTGCTGCCGCCCGGCTTGTTTTCCACAATTATGGTGCGCCCCATCAGCGGTACCATCTTGTCGGCAAAAAGCCGTCCCAATACATCGCCACCGCCTCCGGGTGCAAATGGAACAACGATGCGCATCGTGCCATTCTGAGCCCAGGAATTTCGCGCGCCGGCGAACGCCAGGCCTGCGCCTGTCAATATCCTTGTAAATTGCCGGCGGTCCAAATAATGCATCGCTTGTCTCCAATGAAAGGTCTGAAAACGGTCTGTGCGGATAATTCTTCGCGATGGCCGGAATTTAGGTGGAGTCGTGCATGGGCCCGAGGGGAGAAAATTATTTTTCTCACCTGTTGGGAATACTCAGTGTATGTACTAGTTTTTCAGCTGCCTGCGGCGCGCAGCATGGGCGGGGTTAGGGCG
>JBBKVU010000008.1:0-5462 GCA_037968595.1 Comamonas sp. | reverse complement strand
GCCGAGGCCGGCACGCCCTGCGCCATCAACACATCGGCCCAGGCCTGCGCCGGCTGGGTGGCAATCGCCGCCTCTATGGCTGCGTACAGCGCCTGGCGGTGGCCCAGGCGCTGCGCATTGCTGACAAAGCGCGGGTCCGAAGCCAGCGCGGGCTCGCCAATCGCGCTGCAAAAGCGCGCGAACTGCGCGTCGTTGAGAATGCCTATGAACAGCTCGCCGTCGGCCGCGCGAAACTTGTCGTAGGGCACGATGTTCGGGTGGGCGCTGCCCAGGGGCGCCGGCACTTCGCCCGAACACAGCCAGTTCGCGCCATGCGGCAGCAGCAGGCTGATGGCGGTGTCGTAGAGCGTGGCCTCGACGCGCTGGCCCAGGCCGTCGCGTTCGCGCGCCTGCAGCGCCATCAGAATGCCGCTGAGCGCGACATAGCCCGTGAGGTGATCGACCACGGGAATCCCGACCTTGGTCGCTCCGCCATCGTTGCTGCCGTTGATGCTCATGATGCCGCAGGCCGCCTGCAGCACGGCGTCGTAGCCCGGCAGCCCGCCCAGCGGCCCGTCGGCGCCGAAGCCGCTGATGCTGCACAGCACCAGCCGCGGATAGCGCGCGGCCAGCACGTCTTCGTAGCCCAGGCCCCAGCGCTCCAGCGTGCCGGGAACGAAGTTCTCGACCAGGACATCGGCATCGGCCAGCAAGCCGTGCAGCACCTGCTGGCCGTCGGGCGTGGACAGGTCCAGGCTGATCGACTGCTTGCCGCGGTTGAGCGCGGAAAAGTACGCGGCCTGCTGACTGGGCGTATAGGGCGGCCCCAGCCGGCGCGTCTCGTCGCCCGCGGGCGGCTCGACCTTGGTCACTTCGGCCCCATGGTCGGCGAGGATTTGCGTGCACAGAGGCCCGGCCAGGACCCGGGTCAGGTCGACGACCTTCAGCCCCTGCAAAGCGCCTGCGCGATCCATGGCTCAGGCTCCGCGACTGGGCAGGACCACGACGCCGCCGCCAAGCACCGACAGCTCGTTGTCCTGGTTGTGCGCGATCTGCTCGATCTCGACCATGTGCTTGCCGTCCTCGACAAACTTGCGCACCACCTTCCCCGTGATGAACACCATGTCGCCTTCGGGATTGTGGCGGCGGATCTTGCAGCTGGCCTTGTGCAGGAAGCCGGTGTCGCCCATCCAGTTGGTCAGGTGGTGCGTCAGCCACGAGGTGCGCTCAGGACCGTAATCATAGGCACCGGGCGCGCCGACTTCCAGCGCGAAGTCCTCTTCCCAATGCACACGCTCCGGCACGTCGGGAATGCCAAAGCGGTTCTTGATGCCCACGCCCGGATGCGCGTCGATCAGCTTCCAGGCCAGCTTGTTGGCGCGGATATAGAGGCCGCCCCAGCCCTGGGCATAGGCAATGAAGCCGGTCACGGTCATCGGGCCCTTGAACATCGTGGGCAGCGCCTCGCCCTCCTTCACATCCTCCCAGTAGCGCGGCACGGCGCCGCGCACTTCCTCCTTGCGGTAGAGGTCGAAGGCCGCGGCCAGTTCCTCGTCGCTGTAGCTGCGCTGGCCGCGCTCGCGCGCCGCATCGTACTTGGTGCCGACTTCACGCGCATGGTCGCGCTCGGTGCGAAAGCACCAACTGTCGGCCTCGGCCACCTTGTCGCCGTCCTGGTTGAAGAAATCCACGTGGTAGATCTGCTGCACGGCGCGGCCGGCAAAACCGGTCTGCTTCTCGACCAGGTCCTTCAAGTAGGCCTCGGTGCGGATTTCATCGTTGCGCCGCACGGGCTTGTGCCAGGTCCAGTCGGCGCCCGACCACATTGCATGCACGCCCGGCAGACCGCCGACATAGCCCGAAACAATGCGGCTGGTCGAGAACAGGAAGCTGGGCAGGGCCACGATGCCGCCGTAGTGCGACTTGGCCGCGTAGTCGGGATCGCACCACAGCGGGTTGTCGTCGCCAATGCCGTGGGCGTAATGGCGGATGTTGTCGCGCGTCGCCTCATGACACCAGGGCTCGACGGTGTGACCTATCTTGACGCCTATGCGCTGGCGCAATTCGTCGAGTCCGCTTTCGGTGATCTTGGGGAAATTGCGCTGGGCTTTCATGTCCATGGTGATGGCTCCTGGTTGAGAAACGGGGGAATGGGGAAATGGCGCGCTGACGTATTCAGCCGGCAGTGCTGGACGGCCCTTCGACAAGCTCAGGGCGAACGGGGGGCGGCTCAGGGCGAACGGGAAGCGGCTCGGGGCGAACGGACAAGAGCCCGGGCGCCGAACCGTTCGTGCTCAGCCTGTCGAAGGAGGAACGGCCTTGCCCTCCAGCCTGTGCCAGCTCGCGCTCGCGCAGCACCTTGCGGTGCACCTTGCCGGCCGGCGTCTTGGGCAGCTCGTCGACAATGGCCACATGGCGCGGGTATTCGTGCTGGCTCAGCTTGGTCTTGACCAGTTCCTGGATTTCGCCGCTGAAGGCGGCTAGGTCGCCCGCCGGGCGGGTGCTGACGATGAAGGCCTTGACGACCTGGCCGCGCAGCGCGTCGGGCACACCGATCACCGCGGCCTCGAGCGCGTCGGGGTGCATCAGGATCACGTTCTCGATCTCCACGGCGCTCATGGTCCAGCCCGCGGAAATGATCACGTCGTCGGCACGGCCGCCGTGATAGAAGTAGCCGTCGGCATCAATGCGGCCCAGGTCCTTGGTCGGCAGCCACTGGCCGCGGCGCAGCACCATCAGCTGGCCGGTGACGCCAGGCGCGCAGGGCTTGCCGTCGTCGCCCTGCACCTGCACCTCGGTGCCCGGCACGGCCTTGCCCAGCGCGCCTTTCTTGACCGGAAAGTCGGGCGCACCCGGGTAGCTGGCCAGCACCACGCCGATCTCGGTCGTGCCATACATGCTGCAGACTTCGAGGCCGAAGGTGGCGCGCACGAAGTCGGCGGTGTCGTCGTCTATGGGCTCGCCGGTGAACGACAGTTTCTGCAGCGCAAAGCGGTAGTCGCCGGCCTTGCCGCAGTTCTTCATCATGCGGTAGTGCGTGGCCGCGGCCGACATGTTGGTGAAGCCGTGCTCGGCCAGGCCCTGCAGCAGGCGCTCGGCGTTGAAGCGTCCGCTGTATGCGCCCACCGTCAGGCCCAGCGCCAGCGGCGCCAGCGTGCCATGCCACAGCCCGTGGCCCCAGGCCGGCGATGACGGACAGAAGTAGCGCTCGCCGGGGCGAATGCCCGTGCCGTAGAGCGCGGCCACCATCAGCGTCACCAGCGCCTTGTGCGAATGCTTGACGGCTTCGGGCAGCTCGCGGGTCGTGCCCGAGGTGTACTGGAACACCGCCAGATCCGAGGCCCTGGATTGCGTCTGGTAGCGGGCGGGAAAAGCCTTGAGTGATTGCGCGAATTCGGCGTCGAACACCTGCAGCGGCGGGTGGCCGGGGAAGCGCGCGGCATCTTCCTTGTCGGCATTGGTGATCAGCAGCGCGGGCTGGCAGTCCTGCACCCGCAGCCGTATGCCGTCGGGGCCGAACAGCGTGAACAGCGGCACGGCAATCGCGCCGCGCTTGATCACGCCGAACATCGCGGTATAGAAGGCGCGCGAGGGCTCGAGCATGATCGCCACCCGGTCGCCGGCCTGCACGCCGCGGGCCTCGAGCCAATGCGCCAGCCGCGAGGAATCTTCCGACAGCTGGGCAAAGCTGATGACTTCCTCGCCGCCGTTTGCCTGGACCACGATGAGCGCGTCCCGGCCCGAGGCCGCATGGCGGTCCACGCATTCGTGGGCAATGTTCAGCGCATCGCGGTTTCCGTCAAACAGATCCCAGAGCCGTTCGGGGGAAAACTGGATCTGCGCATCGGCATAGCTCTGGTAGTCGGTCAGTGATTTCATGGCGGCATCCAACGTCAGTGAGGGGTTGAATGCAGTTTTCTCCCGCCGGCTACTTTTGTCAAATACGACTTCTATTTGTCTATAGACAAACCGACGTAAAACCAAAACGCAGGAATGCGGGCGCAAACGCAGGTCTTGAAGACCTGGGCGGGCGCATTGAGACGCTGAAGACGGGGCGCGGGAACACCGGGAAATGCACGTGCCTGCTGCGGGCCGCGCTCCTGTTTTTTCCGGCATTCAAGCCGGCACAAAAGTGCCGCGCGGGCATGCATGCGGGCCTGAGATGAACCCGCGAGAGCGGCGCAAAAGCCCGGCACCCGCATGCGCAAGCGGCGTGCAATCAAGGGTATGTCCTAGGCAATTTGCGCGTGGACGCGACGGCCAACGCGCGCTTGCCGCCAACCGCCCATGTCAACACAAGCTCCACTCCCACACCGCGCCTGGATTTCCTCCGTTACGGTAGCAAGTGCTGGCGTTCCCACACGCCAGATATCCCATTCCAATCCCACGAGGTGTGCAATGAACAATAACGAGCAACAACCACGTCAGCTGACACTCGACAACCAACGACTCGAAGCGGCAAAGCAAAGCCTGGACCAGGGGGCGGTGACGCCCGAGGGCGAGCAATGGCGCGAAGCCATCATCAAGCTGCTCAATGATTCGCTGGCGACCGAAATCGTCTGCGTGCTGCGCTACAAGCGCCACCACTTCACGGCCACCGGCCTGGAATCGCCGGCCATTGCCGATGAATTCCTGGTGCACGCCAACGAGGAACAGGCGCATGCCGACAAGATCGCCAAGCGCATCGTGCAGCTGGGTGGCAAGCCCGATCTGAATCCCGACACGCTGACCAGCCGCAGCCATGCCGATTACGACGAGCAGGAAGACCTGCACGCCATGATCCGCGCCAATCTGATTGCCGAGCGCGTGGCCATCGAGGCCTATACGCAGATGATCGAGCTGATCGGCGACAAGGACCACACCACGCGCCGGCTGATAGAGCAGATCCTGGAACAGGAGCAGGAGCACGCCGACGAGCTGTCCGACTGGATGAAGCGCGCCTGACGCGCAGCTGGTAAATGCCCGGCGCAGGGTTGGCCATCGGCCCTGCGCTGGCGCATTTCCGGCGCGATTCCGGCTCAGTGCGGGCGCATTTCCGGCTCAGGCCGGGCGTATGCGCACCTGCAACTGCAGCCAGGCCAGCACATTGGCCGGCCGCGCAAACACCCCATCGGCATGGTCTGCGACGCGCTCGCCGACCGCAAACGCCAGCCCGCCCAACGCGCGCGCGGCCTGCATGGCGCTGATATCGCTGGTGTCATCGCCTATGAACACCGGCATCCTGCCGCGGTAAGGAGGCTGTAGCATCAACTGCTGCAAGGCCGTCCCCTTGTCGACATGCGCGGGCAGCCATTCAAGCACTTTCCGACCTTCGCACAGCCCATGGGTAGGCAGGGCTGCGGCCAGCTGCGCGCCGAGTTCGCGGATCATGGCTTCGGCCTCGGGCGCCTGGCGCCAGTGCAGCGCCAGGCCACAAGGTTTTTCCTCGACCAGGGCGCCGGGCCAGGGCTGCAGTGCCTGGCGGCAGCGCTGCGCCAACGCGA
>JBBKVU010000007.1:0-4648 GCA_037968595.1 Comamonas sp. | reverse complement strand
GTGCGCGCACGGCGTCAATCCGGGCGCGCACTGCGCGCGCGCTATCCCGAAACCCAGATCATTGTCTGCGACGACGGCCTGCAGCATCTGGCGCTGGCGCGCGACGTCGAACTGTGCGTGTTCAACGACGAAGGCACGGGCAACGGCTTGCTGCTGCCCGCGGGCCCGTTGCGCGAGCCCTGGCCGCGCCAGGTCGATATCGTGCTGTATGCGGGCGCCCGCCCCGTGGGTACGGCGCCAGCGTTTGCGCTGCAGCGCCAGCTTGCCGAGCATGCGCTCAACGCGCGCGGCGAGCGCATTGCCTTGAGGTCGCTGCGCGGTCTGCCCCTGCACGCGCTGGCAGCCGTGGCGCGGCCCGCGGATTTTTTTGCCATGCTGCAAGCCCGGGGTCTGACGCTGGCCGTGACCGAGGCCTTGGCCGATCACTATAATTTTGAGAGCTGGAGCGGCATGAGCAGCAACGCCAAGGCCTTGATCTGTACAGAAAAGGACGCGGTCAAGCTGTGGGCAACACACCCCCAAGCCTGGGCCGTGCCGCTGGAAATATCCATTGCCGAGGGATTCTTCCCTGCCCTGGAGCAGGCTCTCTCACTATCATCGAAACACTGATCTTCTTTCCCTACCGCCATGGACGCCAAATTCCTCGAACTGCTCGTCTGCCCTGTGACCAAGGGCCCTCTGACCTATGACCGCGAGCGCCAGGAACTGGTCTCGCGCAGCGCGCGCCTGGCCTACCCGGTGCGCGACGGCATGCCCATCCTGCTGGAAAACGAAGCCCGCACCCTGAGCGACGAGGAGCTCGAAGCGTGAGCACCGACAGCCACGTCCACGCCGCGCCCGCGCTGTTCACCAGCAGCGGCTTCACGGTGCTGATTCCCGCGCGCATGGCATCGAGCCGCCTGCCTGACAAGCCGCTCGCAGATATTGCCGGCCTGCCCATGGTGGTGCGCGTCGCCCAGCGCGCGCTGCTGAGCCAGGCAACGAAAGTCGTGGTCGCGGCCGACGACGAACGCATCATCGAGGCCTGCGAAGCCCATGGCGTGCAGGCCATTCTCACGCGCGCCGACCACGCCAGCGGCAGCGACCGCCTGGCCGAAGCCTGCGAACAGCTGGACCTCGACGGCAGCGACTGCGTGGTCAATGTCCAGGGCGACGAGCCGCTGATCGACCCCCAGCTGATCGACGCCGTGGCGCGCCTGCTGGTTGACCGGCCCGAAGCCAGCATGGGCACGGCGGCCCACGCCATCCACACGCTGGAAGACTGGCGCAATCCCAATGTGGTCAAGCTTGTGTGCGATGCCCAAGGCCTGGCCCAGTATTTCAGCCGCGCCCCCATTCCGCATGCGCGCGACCATGCCGATGAGGCCTGGTGGAAAAATCCCGCGGCCCTTGCCGGCCATGCGGGCTTCGCTCCGCTGCGCCATGTCGGCATCTACAGCTACCGCGCGGGTTTCCTGCGCCGCTTTCCCCAGCTGGCCCCGGCACCGACCGAAGCGCTGGAAGCGCTCGAGCAGCTGCGCGCGCTGTGGCATGGCCACAGGATCGCCGTGCACGTGACGCAGGACGCACCAGGTGCGGGCGTCGATACGCCGGCCGACCTCGAACGCGTGCGCGCGCTGCTGGGCTGAGCCCGGCTGCTGACGCGATGCAACGATTTTCCCGTGAATGGTGCAGAAATCCCGATGATTTCAACCACTACTTTCTGAAATAACAGAAAATCAAGACAACTCGCAAATCCAGGGAGCGCACGCACAGTACAGGCGGCTGGGCCTGACTGGCCACTTTGCCCGGCATGGCCGGTGTCACGAATCCATCAGCGGCGCGCGGTCCACAGGGCTGCACGCGTGCTATCCTTGCCGCGAAAAAACGCGACATGGCCTGCGCCGGCGCAGCTGCCGGCGGCTTCCATCGTCGCCCAAAAATATTTCAACACTTCGAGGATTTCCATGAAACTGATTTTGTTGGGCGCTCCCGGCGCCGGCAAAGGCACACAGGCTGCTTTCATCTGCCAGAAGTACGGCATCCCGCAAATCTCCACCGGCGACATGCTGCGGGCTGCCGTCAAGGCCGGAACGCCTCTGGGCCAGCAGGCCAAGGCCGTGATGGACGCAGGCCAACTGGTCAGCGATGAAATCATCATCGGCCTGGTCAAGGAACGCATCCAGCAGGAAGACTGTGCCAACGGCTTCCTGTTCGACGGCTTTCCCCGCACCATTCCCCAAGCCGATGCCATGAAGGCCGCGGGCGTCAAGCTCGACTACGTGCTGGAGATCGATGTGCCGTTTGACGCCATCATCGAACGCATGAGCGGCCGCCGCTCGCACCCGGCTTCGGGCCGCACCTACCATGTCAAGTTCAACCCGCCCCAAGTGGCCGGCAAGGACGACGTGACCGGCGAAGACCTGGTGCAGCGCGAAGACGACAAGGAAGAAACCGTGCAAAAACGCCTGCAGGTCTATAGCGACCAGACGCGTCCGCTGGTCGACTACTACCGCCAATGGGCCGAGCAGGACGCCGCTCAGGCGCCCCAGTACCGTGCCATCAGCGGCATGGGCACGGTTGAAGAGATCACGGCACGCGCGCTCGCCGCCCTGGCCAGCTGATTGACCGCTGCCGCAGCAAGAGGCCGCACCTTCGGGTGGCGGCCTTTTTTGCGTGCGGCTTGCGTTCGAGCCTAGGCGCGCTGCGCCAGAAGGCGCAGCTGCAGGCTGATGCGCGCCTTGAATGGCGGCAGGTCCACAGGTCTGGGCTGCAATGCGTACTCGGCGGCCATGCCCTGCGCCGCCACCAGTTGACCTTCGCCGCAGCGCGTGCTCAGCCACACCGCCACGCCTGCCTGCAACGCGCGCTGCAGCGCCGGCTCGAGCGCGCGGTGCAGCGTGCCGTTGCCCGTGGCCGCAACCACCAGGCCTTGCACGCCCTGGCCCAGCAAGGCATCGACCGCGCGGCCGTCGCTGCCCGCATGGCTGCTCACGACCTCGACCCAGGGCCAATCGCTGGCCGGCAAGCTGGCGGTATCGCCCTGCCAGGCCGGGGTGCCGGCGTGTTGCGGCCGCTGCTGCCAGCGTACCCGTCCTTCCTCGACCCAGCCGAGCACGCCCTGCTCGGCCGATGAAAACGCGTCAAGCCGGTAAGGATGGAGCTTGCGCACCGCGCGCGCGCCATGCACCTGGCCGGCAGCCACCACCAGCACGCCTGTGGCCTGTGCATCGACCGCGCAAGCCACGGCGTCGCGCAGGTTCTGCGGGCCGTCTGCCTGCAGCGCGGTCGCAGGCCGCATCGCACAGGTCAGCACCACGGGCTTGCCGTCCGGCGGCAGCACCTGCTCCAGGAACCAGGCCGTTTCCTCCAGCGTGTCCGTGCCATGGGTGATGACCACGGCGCCGACGCTGTCGTCTGCCAGCCAATGCGCACAGCGGCGCGCCAGCGCCACCCAGGTCGCTATATCCATGTCCTTGCTGTCGAGCTGGGCGACCTGTTCGGCCAGCAGTGGCCCACCGGCGACCTCGGCAAGATCGGGAACGGCCTGCAGCAATTGCGCCACGCCCAACTGAGCGGCGGTATAGCCCACGGCCTGCGATGCATGGGCCGCGGTGCCCGCAATCGTGCCGCCTGTGGCCAATATGACCACACTATTTGAATTGCCCACTTGCGGCCCCTTGAAAACTGGTGAAAAATACAGTCACTGTATAAAAGAACAGATTGCTTTAGCCAGCACCCATCTGCACAAGGACTGCCATGCTCGATCATCCCAAGCTCACACCGCGACAGCAGCAAATCCTGGATCTGATCCAGTCTGCCATCGAGCGTACCGGTGCGCCCCCGACCCGTGCCGAAATTGCCGGCACGCTGGGCTTTCGTTCCGCCAACGCCGCCGAAGAGCATTTGAAGGCTCTGGCGCGCAAGGGCGTGATCGAACTGGTCAGCGGCACGTCGCGCGGCATTCGCCTGCGGCATGACACGGTGCGCAACATCAACGCCGCGCGCGGCGCCATCTTCGCCTCGCCGCTGGCCGCCATGGCTTCGCTGGTTCTGCCCCTGGTCGGCCGCGTTGCCGCGGGCTCGCCCATTCTGGCGCAGGAACATATCGACCAGAGCTACGCCGTCGAGCCCAGCCTGTTCCAGGCCAAGCCCGACTACCTGCTCAAGGTGCGCGGCATGTCGATGCGCGATGCCGGCATCATGGACGGCGACCTGCTGGCCGTACAGGCCAGCAAGGACGCACGCGACGGCCAGATTGTAGTCGCCCGACTGGGTGATGAAGTGACTGTCAAGCGCCTGCGTCGCACGCGCACCGGCATCGAGCTGCTGCCCGAGAATCCCGACTTTCCCATCATTCACGTCAAACCGGATGAGCCGTTTGCCATCGAAGGCCTGGCTGTCGGGCTGATACGCAACAGCATGTTCATGTAACAGGCTTCCTTTCCCGCAAGGCCTTGGGGCCATGCAATGCACCTCTCGGCTGGCGCCGCAAACGGCCCAGTCGAAGCACGGCTGCGGCCGCCGCGGCTACTGCCGACACGCGGCTACGGCCGTCCTAGTACCTTTGCTGGAGATATCACATGCAATTTGCTTTGCAGGCCCTGCCTTTCTCGCGCCATGCCCAAAACGACATGCTGTTTGGTCATTTCCCCGCCACGTCCGACGC
>JBBKVU010000006.1:0-3799 GCA_037968595.1 Comamonas sp. | reverse complement strand
CGGCCTTCAAGCATCTGTTGACTCTCGTCTATGGCCTGCTGCAGAGCTTGCCTGTACTGGGCCTTGCGCAATGGGTCGTTCACCTGAGCACGATAAAACTCGACGTCGTAAGGATTTTTCACCAGTGCTCTGAACACTGCTTCTCGAACAAGCTGAATTGCTGCTTCGTTCATAAGGCTCTCCTTCGATCTGCGGCAGCCACTCCGTGATGCTCGATATTAGTGTGACATCTGACAACCATTTGCAAAAAATATTCATGCCCGCGATAGCGGGATTTTTCACTGCAGAGGGCGTTATGAAGCAGTCCCTATCTCGGCTCCAGCGCGCAATGCTGGCCAACGCCATCGCCGGCCGACCGCTCTACCACGGCCTGCGACGCACGCATGAATCCGGCCCGCTCAGCACTGCCCAGGCCCTGCACCGCAAAGGAATGCTGGGCGGCATCGATCACCCGCCCACGGCCGCAGGCCGCGCGGCCCTTGATGCTAAAGCATGATTGGGTCGTACTTGGAGCTCACGGCGACGTACCAAAAAACTGGTACATGGTTGTCCGGGAATCGCACGGGAGGTTGATAATTGAACCTCACCTACATGAGGAGAAAATTGCCCGAATTCCCGATATTTGTAGCGGCAGCCGTTCTGCTTGCTCTTGTCATCGCAATCGCCCTCATAGCACTTTTAGGCTTTGGCGAGCGAATCATTATGTTCTTGCTTTTGGGATTCTTCGCTTCAGCCGTTGGAGCCTTGTGGTGTACCTTCTCAAGACACTGGCTTACGGAATACGCAGTTTGGTCCATGTACCTTACGGGCGTTGCCCTGATGGTGTTGATGGTACGCACCTTGCTACCCAAACCTCAAGCTGTCACCAAAGACGAAAAGTCCACAAGGGTCGACTCAGATAGCTGAGAACACCCCCCGCACCAAACCGCTTCGGCGGTTTTTTTGCGACTAATCTCGATAACAGGCAAGTCAAAAAAACAGCTTCAGTCTGGCCAACTCAATGTAGCCACCACTCCAAGCACGCCAAGAACGCACACGACCACTTGCGCTATCAAGTTGTTCCGTCGCGCCACCCTGCGTCGCTCTAGCCATTCATAGCACAGCCTTTGCTCCTCCTTGTCGCGAGAGAACAAGCCATCATCAAGGTGCTGGCGAATCACACCCAGCCCGTGCTTTTTTTCCCATGACATGAGGATTTTCATGGTGCGTGCGGAAAGTTCAGTTGGCGCCCTATCGACGCTGCCAAATCTATTTCGCATGTGATCAGAGTATTAACTGAGCACCCACTTCGCTGTCGGACGTATTCCTGTATCCGCCTCGACCTGTAACACGCCCGCCTCAAGCGGGCTTTTTTGTTTCCGTCACCAAAACTTCGGAGTGCACCAGCATGCTTACGACATCTACCCGTATCGCCCAGGCAGTGCGGCTTCTGCGCGCCGCCGCCAAGGACATCAAGGATTGCCACACCCGCGGCGATGAAGACTGGGCAGGCGAGCCAGAGGCCCTGGCCGCCCATGACGAGCACATTGCAGTCGCCGAGGCTTTGGAACAGCTCGTTGCCACCGACCTGGTGCGCCAGGCCATACGGGACTACCACTTCGCGCTGGACTGCCGTGTGCACGGCATCTTGGCCGCAGACAAGGCGCTCAAGGCGATCGAGGATGCGCTCGGCACTCACTGGGTCCAAGGCAGTGAAATCGCAGAACGCGCGGCTACCGGGACTGCACCATGGCAAATCTGAGCCTCGCAGACAAAGCCGTGGATGCGATCGCCGCGGTGCGCGCCATGGGCGAAGGCCTGGGGATGGAACACCCCGAGCGCCACGCAGTGCGTGACCTTAAGCGCGCGGCCGAAGCCATCCTGGAGACCGCCCTGCATCAAGCGCGCGGCCTGGCCTATACCGCCGAAGGCTTGAGCACCGACATGCGCAAGCAAGAGGCTGCGCGCGCCGATGCGTTGAAGGCAGCACCGTGACCAAGCCGCCCCTCAACGCCTTCACAGCGGCAGCAACCGTCCGGTTTGCCCGCCATGAGCACGCCCAGATCACCCGCGACACGGCGCCCGCCCGCAAAAGCATCCACATCACCCCTCCTGCCGACACCAAGGCCGATCGAGAGGCGCTGCGCGCGCTTTTTGAATCGCAGCAGGGCGTGGTCGACAAATTCCGATGCGCACTCCACATACGCTGACCAACACAAGGAAATTCAATGCTCAAGAACGCACTTTGGACGCTGCTCGCTTTCGTGATCAGCCGGCCCGCCGTAGCCCGATAGCTCACCCGCCCCAGTGGTAGCACTGAGGGAAGCGCCGAAAGTGTCTGCACCAAATCTCAAAGTCGATCCGAGCGCCTCATCCTCGAAAAGTGATGTGGGCACAGAAATGGCTTAAGTTTCGACGGGACGTACCGAAAAGATAGAAGTGCTGTACTGAGACCTTGCTTTGAGGCTTCAGCGTGGATGGGCGGTATGGTGCGGCGGAATTACCGTCGCCGCCAGGCAACGGGACCCGCAGCATTTCAGAATCAAGTTTGGAATCTCAATGAATTTTTCTCGGATGACACTCGGCAAGCGCCTGTATGCCGGTTTCGGTCTGATCTTGGCCGTCATGGCGATCGTCACGGTCGTGGCGATGCTGAAAGTTCAGAGCATTGACGCCGCGCTGAGCGCCAACAGCGAAGTACATGTCGCGATCCAGCGCTACGCGATCAACTTCCGTGGGTCAGCGCATGACCGCGCGATTGCCGCACGCGACGTCGTGCTGGCTGGTACTGCGGCCGAACGGCAGAAAGAGGTGGCCGCCATTGACAAGCTTGCGAAGTTCTACGCCGACTCCGCGGGGCCGCTGGAAAAACTGATCGGCAATACGGGCGACGCCGCCGAGCTGGGGCCGCTCTACGGAGCCATCAAGGACATCGAGAGCAAGTCGGTCGCCACCACTAAAGCTGTCATCGCGGCCGTGGAAGCGGGCGACACAGGCGGCGCGCAGGCGCTGCTGTGGTCGCAGGCGAAACCACAGTACGCGCAGTGGCTGGCATCGATCAATAAGCTGATTGATTTCGAGGAAGCCCGCATCCAGGAGAAAAACAAGCTCGCGATTGCACAAGCCACCGGTTTTCGTGCTGTCATGTTAACGTCGCTGGCACTGGTGCTCGCAATCGGCATCGGCCTTGCCATGATCATCTCGCGCGGGATCGTCCGGCAACTGGGTGCCGAGCCCGATGCCCTGGGCAATGCTGCTAGGCGCGTCGCCGAAGGTGACCTGAGCGAAGTGCCGGGCGCTGCTCAGGCGCCTGCCGGAAGTGTGCTGGCATCGCTCGGTGCCATGCAGGCCAGCCTGGCCAGCGTGGTCGGCCAGGTGCGCCAGGCTTCAGACTCGATCGCCACTGGGTCAGTGGAAATCGCCAACGGAAACTCAGATTTGTCGCAGCGCACGGAGCAGCAGGCGAGCAATCTGCAACAAACCGCAGCGTCGATGGAGCAGATGAACGCCACGGTGAAGTCAAATGCTGACACAGCGCGACAGGCGACGCAACTAGCTGCGTCGGCGAGCACCGCCGCTGAAAAGGGTGGGCAGGTTGTCAGCCGAGTTGTGGCTACGATGAACGACATCACCGCCAGCTCAAAGAAGATCGCCGACATCATCGGGGTTATCGACGGCATCGCTTTCCAAACGAACATCTTGGCGCTTAATGCGGCAGTCGAAGCGGCGCGCGCTGGCGACCAGGGCCGTGGTTTCGCGGTAGTCGCCAGCGAAGTGCGTAGCTTAGCGCAGCGCAGCGCCGAGGCCGCCAAGGAGATTA
>JBBKVU010000005.1:0-5959 GCA_037968595.1 Comamonas sp. | reverse complement strand
TTGCAGGCCAGGGCGTGGTCATGGAGACATTGGCGCTGGCCGAGACCCGGGGTTACACCACGGGCGGCACGGTCCACATCGTGATCAACAACCAGATTGGTTTCACCACCTCTGACCCGCGCGACAGCCGCTCCACGCTGTATTGCACCGACGTCGTCAAGATGGTCGACGCTCCGGTGCTGCACGTCAACGGCGACGACCCCGAAGCTGTGGTGATGGCCACCAGCCTGGCGCTGGAGTACCGCATGGAGTTCAGCAAGGATGTGGTGCTGGACATCATCTGCTTCCGCAAACTGGGCCACAACGAGCAGGACACGCCCTCGCTGACCCAGCCGCTGATGTACAAAAAGATCGCTGCCCACCCCGGTACGCGCCGGCTGTATGCCGACAAGCTCGCCAACCAGGGCTTTGGTGAGACGCTGGGCGACGACATGGCCAAGGCCTACCGCGCTGCACTCGATGCCGGCCGCCACACCGTGGACCCGGTGCTGACCAACTTCAAGAGCAAGTACGCCGTCGACTGGAGCCCCTTCCTCAACAAGAAGTGGACCGACTCCGCCGAAACCGCTATTCCCGTCGCCGAGTGGAAGCGCCTGGCCGAAAGAATCACCACCTTGCCCGAAGACTTCACCGCCCACCAGTTGGTCAAGAAGGTGCTGGATGACCGCGCGGCCATGGGTCGGGGCGAAGTCAACGTGGACTGGGGCATGGGCGAGCACATGGCCTTCGCATCCCTGGTGGCCAGTGGTTACCCGGTGCGTCTGTCGGGGGAGGACTGCGGGCGCGGTACTTTCACGCACCGTCACTCCGTGCTGCATGACCAGAACCGCGAGAAGTGGGACGTGGGCACCTACACGCCGCTGCAGAACGTGGCAGAAAATCAGGCCCCCTATGTGGTCATCGACTCCATCCTGTCGGAAGAAGCGGTGCTGGGCTTTGAGTACGGTTACGCGTCGAACGACCCCAACACCCTGGTGATCTGGGAAGCGCAGTTTGGCGACTTCGTCAACGGCGCCCAGGTGGTCATTGACCAGTTCATCGCCTCGGGCGAGGTGAAGTGGGGCCGTGTCAACGGCATCACGCTGATGCTGCCGCACGGCTACGAAGGCATGGGCCCTGAGCACAGCTCGGCGCGCCTGGAGCGCTTCATGCAGCTGTCGGCCGACACCAACATGCAGGTGGTTCAGCCCACCACGGCCAGCCAGATCTTCCACCTGCTGCGCCGCCAGATGGTGCGCCCGCTGCGCAAACCGCTGATCATCCTCACGCCCAAATCCTTGCTGCGCAACAAGGATGCGACGTCGCCCCTGGTGGAGTTCACCAAAGGGGGCTTCCAGACCATCATTCCGGAGCACAAGGAAGAGGTCAACAAGAAGGCCACCAAGGTCAAGCGCATTGTGGTGTGTTCGGGCAAAGTGTATTACGACCTGGTGAAGAAGCGCGACGAGCGCGGCGACGACGACGTAGCGATCCTGCGCGCGGAACAGCTCTACCCGTTCCCGCACAAGGTGTTCGCCGCCGAACTGAAAAAGTACCCCAATGCGGCCGATATCGTCTGGTGCCAGGACGAGCCGCAGAACCAGGGGGCATGGTTCTTCGTGCAGCACTACATCCACGAAAACATGCTGGAAGGGCAGAAACTGGGCTACTCGGGGCGCGCATCGTCTGCGTCCCCCGCTGTTGGCTACTCCCACCTGCATCAGGAACAGCAGAAGGCGCTGGTGGAAGGTGCTTTTGCCAAGCTCAAGGGCTTTGTGCTGACCAAGTAAGACAAACCTGAGCCCTTGAACAGACAAACACGAAAGAATTGACATGCCCATCGTAGAAGTAAAAGTCCCACAGCTGTCCGAGTCCGTGGCCGAGGCCACCATGCTGCAGTGGAAGAAGAAGGTCGGCGACCTGGTCGCCGCCGATGAAATCCTGATCGAGATCGAAACCGACAAAGTGGTGCTGGAAGTGCCTGCGCCGTCGGCTGGCGTACTGGCCGAAATCGTGGAGGCCGATGGCGCCACTGTGGTCGCTGAACAGCTGATCGCCCGCATCGACACCGATGGCAAGGGCGCAGCCACAGCGCCGGTGGCCCCGATCGAGCAGGCCAAGGCGGCCATCGCCAGCCCGGCACCTGCCCCGGCGGCGGCACCTGCCAAGGCTGGTGTGGCCATGCCGGCCGCAGCCAAACTCATGGCAGACAACAACCTGGGCGCCGGTTCCGTCGCCGGCACAGGCAAAGACGGCCGTGTGACCAAGGGCGATGCCCTGGCCGCGATCAAGGGTGGCGTGCAGTCCACCGCCGCCGTGATTCCCACGGGCGTGCCCACCAAGGCACTGCCCCAGGTGTCCGCACCTGCGGCCAAGCAGGACCTGGGCGAGCGCCCAGAGCAGCGCGTTCCCATGACACGCCTGCGTGCGCGTGTGGCCGAGCGTCTGCTGCAGTCGCAGTCGACCAACGCCATCCTGACCACGTTCAACGAAGTCAACATGGCGCCCGTGATGGCCATGCGCAAGAAGTTCCAGGACGACTTCACCAAGGAACACGGCGTGAAGATGGGCTTCATGTCCTTCTTCGTCAAGGCGGCAGTGCACGCGCTGAAGAAGTACCCGGTGCTCAACGCTTCGGTCGACGGCAACGACATCGTCTACCACGGCTACTTCGACATCGGTATCGCTGTCGGTTCGCCGCGCGGCCTGGTGGTGCCCATCCTGCGCAACGCCGACCAGATGAGCTTTGCCGACATCGAGAAGAAGATCGCTGAATTCGGCCAGAAGGCCAAGGACGGCAAGCTGGGCCTGGACGACATGACCGGCGGCACGTTCTCGATCTCCAACGGCGGCACCTTCGGCTCGATGATGTCCACTCCCATCATCAACCCGCCCCAGTCGGCCATCCTGGGCGTGCACGCGACCAAGGACCGCGCCGTGGTTGAAAACGGCCAGGTCGTGGTGCGTCCGATGAACTACTTCGCCATGTCGTACGACCACCGCATCATCGACGGCCGTGAAGCCGTGCTGGGCCTGGTGGCCATGAAGGACGCGCTGGAAGATCCCGCACGCCTGCTGTTCGACCTGTAAACCACCGCGCTGGTCAGGTCCACTAGCCCCATCAAAACCCACCCCCAAGCGGCCCGCGATCAGCGGCGCAACGCCCGGCGGTGGGTTTTTTCCCAAATGCATTGAGAGAGTATTGAGACATGAGCAAGCAATTTGACGTCATCGTGATCGGCGCCGGCCCTGGCGGCTACATCGCCGCCATCCGCGCAGCCCAGCTGGGCTTCAACGTCGCCTGTATCGACGAATGGAAGAACGAAAAGGGCGGTCCCGCACCTGGCGGCACCTGCACCAACGTCGGCTGCATCCCCTCCAAGGCGCTGCTGCAGTCGTCCGAGCATTTCGACCACGCGCGTCTGCACTTTGCCGACCACGGTATTTCCACCGGCGAAGTCGCCATGGACGTGGCAAAGATGATCGGCCGCAAGGACGCGATCGTGAAGCAGAACAACGACGGCATCCTGTACCTGTTCAAGAAGAACAAGGTCACGTTCTTCCACGGCCGTGGCTCGTTTGCCAAGGCAGTGGACGGCGGCTACGAAATCCGCGTGGCCGGCAAGGAAGAAGAAACGCTGACCGCCAAGCAGGTCGTGATTGCCACCGGCTCCAACGCCCGCGCGCTGCCCGGCGTGCCGTTTGACGAAGTCAACGTGCTGTCGAACGACGGCGCGCTGCGCCTGGGCGCCACGCCCGCGACAATGGGCCTGATCGGCGCCGGCGTGATCGGCCTGGAAATGGGCTCGGTCTGGCGCCGCCTGGGCACGGACGTGACCGTGCTCGAAGGCATGGACAAGTTCCTGCCCGTGGTCGACGAACAGATCGCCAAGGAAGCCAAGAAGGCTTTCGACAAGCAGGGCCTGAAGATTGAAACCGGTGTCAAGGTCGGTGATGTCCAGGTCAGCGACAAGGGCGTGACCGTGGCCTACACCAACGCCAAGGGCGAAGCCGTGACGCTGGCTGTCGACAAGCTGATCGTCTCTATCGGCCGCACCGCCAACACCATCGGCCTGAACGCCGAAGCCGTGGGTCTGGCGCTCGACGAGCGCGGCGCGATCGTCGTCGATGACGACTGCAAGACCAACCTGCCTGGCGTCTGGGCCGTGGGTGACGTGGTGCGCGGCCCGATGCTGGCGCACAAGGCGGAAGAAGAAGGCGTGGCCGTGGCCGAGCGCATTGCCGGCCAGCACGGTCACGTGAACTTCGCGACGCTGCCCTGGGTCATCTACACCAGCCCCGAGATCGCATGGGTGGGCCGCACCGAGCAGCAACTCAAGGCCGATGGCGTCAAGTACAAGGCCGGCACCTTCCCGTTCCTGGCCAACGGCCGCGCGCGCGCACTGGGCGACACGACCGGCATGGTCAAGTTCCTGGCCGATGCCGAGACCGACGAGATCCTGGGCGTGCACATGGTCGGCCCCATGGTGTCGGAGCTGATTGCCGAAGCCGTCGTGGCGATGGAATTCAAGGCATCAAGCGAAGACATCGCGCGCATCTGCCACGCCCATCCTTCGCTGTCGGAGTCGACCAAGGAAGCGGCACTGGCGGTCGACAAGCGCACGCTGAATTTCTGATTCACCTGTGTCTGCAGCGCGCCCTGGCCTGGTTCCAGGGCCGCGCATCCGCCGAGTCGCGGCCCGGCCGAAAGTGCTTGCCTGACAAGCGCTTTCGGCTTTTGTCATTTCACACTTGCACTGTCAGATCACCCGAATGTCCCAGTCTGTTCGTGAGGCCTATGAGGCCGAGTTGCTTGCCAAAGGTTTCAAAAGCGATCCCGCCCAGTTGCGCGCCGTCGAGGCCCTGCAGCGCTGCGCGGATGAATGGGCAGCCTACAAGGGCAAGCGATCGAACGCGTTCAAGAAGCTGATCAACCGCCCGGAGATACCGCGCGGCGTCTACATGTATGGCGGCGTCGGGCGCGGCAAGAGCTTTCTGATGGAATGCTTTTTCGACGCCGTGCCCATCAAGCGCAAGGCGCGCCTGCATTTCCATGAATTCATGCGCGAAGTGCACCGCGAGCTTGCCGGCCTGCAAGGCGTGCAGGACCCGCTCGATGTGCTGGCGGCCAACATCGCCAAGCGCTACAAGCTCATCTGCTTTGACGAATTCCACGTCGCCGACATCACGGACGCGATGATTCTCTACCGCCTGCTGGTGGCGCTGTTCGACAACGGCGTGGGCTTTGTGACCACGTCGAACTTCATGCCCGACGGCCTGTACCCCAACGGCCTGCACCGCGACCGCATCCTGCCGGCCATCGCGCTGCTCAACGAGCGCATGGAGATCGTCAACGTCGACAACGGCACCGACTACCGCCGGCGCACGCTGGAGATGGTCAAGCTCTACCATACGCCGCTGGGCCCCGAGGCCGATGCCGCGATGGAGGAGGCTTTCAATCAGCTGGCCGAAGTGCACGACGAAGACCCGGTGCTGCACATCGAGGCACGCGAGATCCGCGCGCGCCGGCGTGCCGGCGGCGTGGTCTGGTTTGACTTCAAGACGCTGTGCGGTGGCCCGCGCTCGCAGAACGACTACCTGGAAATCGCCACGCAGTTCCATACCGTGCTGCTTTCCGACGTACCCTTCATGCCGGTCAACATGGCCTCGCCCGCGCGGCGCTTCACCTGGCTGATCGATGTGCTTTACGATCGCCGCGTCAAAATCATCCTGTCGGCGGCAGTGGCTCCCGAGCAGCTCTACACTGAAGGTCCATTGGCGCACGAGTTTCCGCGCACTGTGTCGCGCCTCAACGAGATGCAGTCCCAGGAATTCCTGTCGCTCGAGCACCGACTGGTCGATACCGGCCTGACCTGACGCCTATGCCCATGCACCGCCTGTTGTTTCGTTCCCGTGCCACGCTGCTTACCGTTGCCCTGATCGTGGCGCTGCCCTGGGGCGCGGCCACGGCCCAGGGCAG
>JBBKVU010000004.1:0-4478 GCA_037968595.1 Comamonas sp. | reverse complement strand
CCTTCCGCGTGCCCAATGAACTGGGCGCCGGTGGCGGCCAGTTCGGCGTCGAGCTGAAATTTCGCGCGATCGCCGATTTCCGCCCGGAAGCGGTGGTCGAGCAGGTCGAGCCGCTGCGCAAGCTGCTCGAGGCGCGCACCAAGCTGGCCGGCAACGACAAGCTGGAAGACATCCTGAATGACGTGCTCAACAGCACGGAAAAACTGGCCCAGCTGGAACAACATTCCCACGTCAGGAAAGATTGATATGTCCGCACAACTGACCCCCGCATTGAGTACTGCCGGCGCCGCTGAAATCGACTTGCTCGACCAGATCGTCGAGCAGAGCAAGGTGGCCAAGTCCAGCGTCGAACACGCCCGCGCCAAGGATCTGATTTCCGAACTGGTCAGCCAGGTCATGGATGGCACGGTGGTGGTATCGAATAACCTGGCCGCCACCATCGATGCCCGCGTGGCCGAACTGGACCAGCTCATTTCCGCGCAGCTCAGCGCCATCATGCACGCGCCCGAGTTCCAGAAGCTGGAAAGCAGCTGGACGGGCCTGCATTACCTGGTGAAGAACACGGCCACCGGCACGAATCTGAAAATCAAGATGATGAACGCGACCAAGCGCGAACTGGTCAAGGATTTCCAGAGCGCGCTTGAGTTCGACCAGTCGACCATGTTCAAAAAGGTCTACGAAGAGGAATTCGGCACCTTTGGCGGGGCGCCGTTCGGCACCTTGCTGGGCGACTTCGAATTCAGCCGCCAGCCGGAAGACATGTATTTTATCGAACAGATGTCGCATGTGGCCGCCGCCGCGCACGCGCCGTTCATCTCGTCCGCGTCGCCAGAACTGTTTGGCCTGGAAAGCTACAGCGATCTGGGCAAGCCGCGCGACCTGGCCAAGGTATTCGACACGGTCGAGTATGCGAAGTGGAAATCCTTGCGCGAATCGGAAGACGCGCGCTACGTGGGCCTGACCTTGCCCCGCTTCCTGGGCCGGCTGCCGTTCAATCCGCTCGATGGCGCCACCGTCGACGGCTTCAATTTCGTCGAGGACGTCGACGGCACCGATCATCAGAAATACCTGTGGTGCAATGCCGCCTACGCTTTCGGCACCAAGCTGACGGCCGCCTTCGAGGATTACGGCTGGTGCGCGGCGATCCGCGGCGTGGAGGGGGGCGGTCTGGTGGAAGACTTGCCGACGCATACCTTCAAGACGGACGAGGGCGAGGTGGCGCTGAAATGCCCGACCGAGATCGCCATCACGGACCGCCGCGAAAAGGAATTGAGCGACCTGGGCTTCATCTCCCTCGTGCACTGCAAGAACACGGACTATGCCGCGTTCTTCGGCGCCCAGTCGGCGCAGAAGGCGAAAAAATACAATACCGACGCCGCCAACGCGAACGCCGTGCTGTCGGCGCAGCTGCAATACATCTTCGCCGTGTCGCGCATCGCCCACTACATGAAGGCCATGATGCGCGACAAGATCGGCAGCTTTGCCGCCGCCTCCAACGTGGAAGATTTCCTCAACCGCTGGCTGACGCAGTACGTGTTGCTCGACGATAACGCCAGCCAGGAACAGAAAGCCCAGTTTCCGCTGCGCGAAGCGTCGGTGCAGGTGTCGGAAGTGCCGGGCCGGCCCGGCGTGTACCGCGCCGTGTCCTTCTTGCGTCCGCATTTCCAGCTGGACGAGTTGTCCGTTTCACTCCGTTTGGTCGCGGAGCTTCCGCAGTCGACCAAATCGTAATGTATTTTTCTTCACTCCCTTGAAAGGAATAACATGGCAATCGACGTATACTTGCAAATTGATGGCATCAAAGGCGAATCCACGGATAACAGCCACAAAGATTGGATCGAATGCAAGTCGGTCCAGTGGCAAGTATTGCAACCCAAATCGGCGACCGCCTCGACGGGCGGCGGCCATACCGCCGAACGTACCGAGCACAAGGATATCGTCATCGCCAAGATGGCCGATCTTGCCAGTCCCTTGCTGCTGCAAACTTGCTCCTCGGGCAAGACCATCCCGAAAGCCAAGCTCGAGTTCCTGCGCGCCGATGGCCAGGGCGAGCGCATCAAGTACTTCGAAATCGAACTGGAGAATGTGATGATCAGCAGCGTGGCGCCATCGGTGGCCGCGGGCGACATTCTCGGCGAAGACCTGGCACTCAAGTATTCGAAGGTCAAGTGGAAGTATACCCAGCAAAAAGTGGGTGGCGGTTCGGGTGGTAACACCTCCGGCGGCTGGGATCTGTCGGCCAACAAGACAGCCTGACCGACTCTGACCATACCTGACCGCGTATGCCAGCGGCGCGCTGCCGCCGCTGGCTTTTCTGGCCGCCGGCAGCGGTGTCCACGCCACCCATGAAACGGGAAGCCCATGAAAGGTTTTACGCCGGGCCTGTTCGACCGCCTGATGGATACGCCCGTGCACGGCGCCTCCAGCGGCACCGTCTCGCGCCTCTCGCTCGAGGACTTGAAAGACACCGTGGCGCGCGATCTCGAAGCGCTGCTCAACACCCGCGCCGTGCTGCCCGAGGCGCTGCTCAAACCCTTTCCCGAGTGCGGCAAGTCGATCATCACGTACGGCTTGAATGATTTCGCCGGGCTTAGCCTGTCGAGCACGGACGACCGCGCCTATATCTGCCAGTGCCTGGAAAAGGCCATCGCCCGCCACGAGCCGCGCTTGCGCCAGGTGCGCGCATCGCTGGAAATCGAGGAAGGCTCGATCAACCGCCTCAATTTCGCCATCAGTGCGCTGCTGGTGGTGCATGCGGCGCACGAACCGGTCAGCTTCGACGCCATTCTGCAGCCTTCCAGCCTGCATTACACGATCAGCAAGGGGCGCCGCGCCGCGTCCACGGGAGCCTGACCTTGGAAGAATTGCTGCCCTACTACGAGCGCGAACTGGGTTTCCTGCGCCGCTATTCGCGCGAATTTTCCGAGCGCTACCCGAAGATCGCCGGCCGCCTGCTGATGGGCGGCGAGGTGTGCGAGGACCCGCACATCGAGCGCATGATCCAGTCCTTCGCGCTGCTCAATTCGCGCATCTCGAAGCGCATCGACGACGATTATCCCGAGTTCACCGAAGCGCTGTTCGAGGTGCTGTATCCGCATTATCTGCGGCCTTTTCCCTCGTGCTCGATCGCGCGCATGGATTACGCCGCCGCGGCGGCGCAGCTGACGGCGCCTGCGGAAATCGCCCGCGGCACGGAGCTGACGACGCGCCCGGTGAAGGGCGTGGCCTGCACCTTCCGCACGGCCTACCCCGTGACGGTGGCACCGCTGGCGCTCACGCATGCTGCGTTTTCCGCCATCATCGAGGCGCCGGAACAGGTGCTGCTGCCCGCGAATGCCACGTCGGGCGTGCGCATCACCATCGAGTCGAGCGCCGCGCAGCTGTCGCTGGGCCAGCTGGGACTGGCGTCGCTGCGCGTATTCATCGATGGCCAGCCCTCGTTTTGCGCGGCGCTGCGCGACGCCCTGTTCATGCGCACCGTGAAGGCCTACGCCGAGGCGGACGGCAGCGGCAGCTGGGTCGCGCTCGACGGCATTCCGGTGCGCAGCGCCGGCTTTGCCGAGGACGATGCGCTGATTCCATTCTCCGCCCGCTCGCATCCGGCCTACCGGCTGCTGACCGAGTATTTCTGCTTTCCCGAAAAATTCAATTTCTTTGACATCGATCTCGGCGCGCTGTGCGCCGCGCTGCCGTCCGGCTGCCGCCGCATCACCGTGCACCTGGCGCTGAGCGGCCTGCGCACCGATTCGAACACGGCGCGCCTGCTGGGGACGATGAACACGCACAACCTGCTGCTGGGCTGCACGCCGGTGGTCAACCTGTTCCGCCAGCGCGGCGAGCCTATCCGTCTCACGCACACGGCAGCCAGCTATCCCGTGCTGGCCGATGCGCGCCGCGCCTATGCGTTCGAGGTGCAGTCCATCGACTCGGTCAAGCTGGTGCGGCAGACGCCGCAGGGCGAATCCGTGGTGGAATTCCGTCCATTCTATTCGCTGCGCCATGGCGAGACGCCGGCCAGGGATGGCCATTACTGGGTCATGCGGCGCGACGAGATCATCGCCGGCAAGAGTCCCGGCTACGAAACGCAGATCTCGATTGTCGACATCGATTTCATTCCGGCCGCGGTGGAAACGGATACGCTCAGCCTGGAGCTGAGCTGCACCAACCGCGACTTGCCGGCGCAGCTGACCTACGGCTTGCACGGCGGCGACCTGTTCCTCGAAGGCGGCTCCAGCGTGCGCAGCATCAGCCTGCTGCGCAAACCCAGCGAGTCGCACCGTTTCGAGCGGGGACGGGGCGCCCACTGGCGTTTGATTTCGCATTTGTCGCTGAATCACCTGTCGCTGGCCGGCAGCGGCCTGGAAGCGTTCCAGGAAATGCTGACCCTGTACGACTTGCCGCGCTCGGCCACTTCGCAGCGGCAAATCCGCGGCATCATCGCCATCGCCCACCAGGCCGTCAATGCCTGGCTGCCAGGC
>JBBKVU010000003.1:0-20025 GCA_037968595.1 Comamonas sp. | reverse complement strand
CGGATCGCTCTCCTTGCGCCCCGTCAGATAGCTGCCGCCGGCGGCCTTGATCCGCTCCTCGGCCGCTTCCAGGTTGTCCACCCACATGCCGAAGTGGATCACGCCGCGCACATCCTTCAGGCCCGCGTAGCCGGGCACGGTTTCATCCTTGAAGTTGAGCAGCGCCACATTCATGACGCCATCCGTCATGTACCAGCCGCGCATAGCGCGCCCGGCGCGTGTCATGCCGAAAGCCTGTTCGAAGAACTGCGCCGCAGCCTCGGGATCGCTGACCGAAAGCGCTATATGCCTGAGTTTTTCCATGCCTGTCTCCTTGTGTAAACACGATGATGATTGCCCGATCTTAGTTCAAAAACAAGTTTTGGTATACCCAGAATTGGTTTGGTGTATTATTCGTTGCATGAAAAATCTCACGCAACCGCTAGGCGCCCTGTCCACGGAAGTGGCAGAACTCTTCGACGAGATCGGCCCCGTATGGGGCACGGACATCAACAAGCACCGCGACCTGGTGATAGCGCATTACTCGCAGCTGGTTCAGCAGGCCGACAACAGCGGGATCGAGGTCAGGCGAGACATCGCCTATGGCACCACTGAGCGCGAAGTGCTTGACGTCTACAGCCGCGCTTCATGGCAGCCGGGCACCAAAGATGTCGTGATGTTCTTTCACGGTGGGGCTTTTCTTCGTGGCAAGAAAAGCTTCAACGGCCACATCTACGACAACGTCGCCTACTGGTTTGCCAGGCAAGGCATCGTCGCCGTCAACGTGGAGTACCGCTTGGCGCCACAAGCGCCCTACCCCTGCGGAGCCGAAGACGTGCTGCGGGCCTTTCGCTGGGTGCAGCAAAACATCGCAGCGTGGGGCGGCCGGGCCGACCGCATCTTCCTCATGGGCCATTCAGCCGGCGGATCCCATGTCGCCAGCGCGCTGTTTGACCCGGCCTTGGACGGCATCCAAAGCGATGAAGCCGCGGGCGCGATTCTGGTCAGTGCGCGCCTGTTGGCCGACACGCTGCCCGACAACCCCAACGCCCCGGGAGTGCGCGCCTACTTCGGCGAAGACCCCGCGCTCTACGAGCAGCGCTCGCCTTTGACGCATGCCACCAACAGCAACGTGCCGCTGCTGGTAGCCGTGGCGCAGTACGAAAACCCCCACCTGGACCGCTACGGCGAGCTCTTCTACCAGCGTGCGCGCGCGTCCTCGCGCACGGCTTTGACCCGCTTTGTCAATCTGGAGCGGCACAACCATACGTCCATCGTGGCGCACTTCAACAGCGGCGAAGACACCCTTGGCGCGGCCATCACGGCTTTCATGGCCGACGCCTGAAAGCTGCAAGCGTTTTTTCAACCAACGAGGTATACATGAGTCTCACAAAAAAAGCCGAAGTCTATGCACCCGCACTGACGCCGTTCAATGCCGACCTGAGCGTCAACCAGAACGCCTTCATCGATTTTTGTCAATGGCTGGTGGCGCAAGGGGCGGGCCTTGCCGTGTTCGGCACCAACAGCGAAGCCTGCTCGCTGTCGCTGCGCGAAAAGATGGGCCTGCTCGATGCCTTGGTCGAGGCCGGCATTGACGCGGAAAAGCTGCTGCCCGGCGTGGGACTGTGCGCACTGCCCGAAACCATAGAACTGAGCAAAAAGGCAGTTGCGCTGGGGTGCGCCGGCACACTGGTGCTGCCGCCCTATTATTTCAAGCCGGCCAGCGATGACGGCTTGTTTGCCTATTACTCGGAAATCATCCAGGCGGTGGGCTCCGACGCCCTGAGGCTTTACCTCTATCACATTCCCCAGTTCACCGGCGTGCCCATCACGCAAGGCCTGATCGAGCGGCTGATCAAGGCCTATCCCAACACCGTGGTCGGCATCAAGGACAGCTCGGGCGACTGGGCCAACACCGAAAGAATGCTGCGCGAGTTGCCCGGTTTCAAGATTTTCCCAGCGTCCGAAGCCTTGCTTGAAAAGGCCTTGCCGCTGGGCGCGGCCGGCTGCATCTCCGCCACGGCAAATGTCCAGCCACGCACCATTGTGTCGGCCATCGAGAGCTGGGGGACGGACCGGTTCGCCGCGCTGCAAAGCGATGCCAAGGCGGTACGCGCGCTGTTCCAGGCACTGCCCATGATCCCTGCGCTCAAATATGTCGTGGCCGAGAAGATGGGCGACCGCGCCTGGCGCAACGTCAGGCCCCCGCTGGCAAGCGCCACCGACGACTGGGGCCGCAAGCTGACGGCCGATCTGGCGGAGCAGCGCTTCGTGATGGCGCAGTGATGAAGACCACCGAAGCCCCGTCCACATTGCCCCCGCCCTTGGGCAAGTACCCCCGTTTCAGACGCGCCGGCAATCTGATCTACGTCTCAGGCGTGAGCGCACGTCTGCCCGACGGCTCCATCGATGGCGTCAGCCAGGAAAACGGCGTGCTGCGCCGCGATGTACGCCGCCAGACCCAGCGAGTATTGCAAAACGTCGCCGAAATCCTTGCGTCTGCGGGCGCCAGCCTGGCGGACTGTGTCGACATCACGGTTTTCCTCACGGATCCGCAGGACTTTGCGGCGTACAACGCCGCCTATGGCGAATATTTCGAGAGCAACGGTCCGGCGCGCACCACGGTCATCGTGCGCGGGCTGCCGCATCCCGACATGGTGGTCGAGGTCAAGGCGGTCGCCTGGCAGGCTTCAACCCGGTAGCCCGGCCAGGCTGAGGCCGATGATCCGGGCCAGAACGACCGCTTGCCCAGGCGCACCTTGACCTTCAATCCCCAGGCTTGGGGAAGTCGGCAGTACCTGCCGGCGAAGCAGCCCCAAAGTGCGCCGTCTTGAGCACATTCGTCTCCCATGCCAGCGCGCCAGAATCGTTCGGCATCGCCATGGAAAGCTGCGCTGCAACGCTCTGCCGATTGCCGCAATCGTCGCAAGCTATTCGTCGCCTACGGCTTAGCATGCCTGATGCGCAGCGACATCGTTGCCGAACGCAATGCACACCAGCGCGGATCGGGGCATTGAGGTCGCCGCATAGCCGAACAAATTCGCCTGGCACTCCCTTCCAAAGAAGTCTCAAGACCTTGTCGGGCACTCTGAATCAATCTGCCCCTGCCCTAAGATGCCAAAAGAGCAATTGCGACCCGCGAGCCTGTGATTAGGCAAAGATTGCCTGGAGTTTGTGGGTTCATAGTGAACTTCCACTTGATGCTCAGGCGGTATCAAAGATGGCTCATCTCGACGCCCCCACCGATGTCGAACCCGAATCGGCCAGCCCTGAAAAGAACGCGCTGCTTCGGCCGCGACCAGTAGCCTTCGAATGGTACATGGCAAGATCCGCACAGCGCAAAAGGGACTCGGGGTCTTGAGCATCCGTTGGATACATGGAGATGCCTACACTGCAGGCTGTCTTGATTGCAAGTCCCTCGATCACCAGCGGATCGGATACGGCGGCCACAATCTTGTCGGCCACCAGGAATGCATCGGCAACATCTGCCACATCCCTGAGAAGAACAACAAACTCATCGCCGCCAAGCCTTCCAACGACGTCGCTGGCGCGCACCTGCGATGTCAGGCAACGGCCAACGGACACCAGCAGCTTGTCACCGATAGCATGCCCGAACGAGTCGTTGACCGTCTTGAAGCCGTCGAGGTCGAGCAACAAGACTGCCACCGGCTTTCCCAGGCGATGAGCCTGTGCCAGGGCTTGCTTGAGACAGGCGGTGAAAAACCAGCGATTGGACAATCCCGTGAGCTCGTCGTGCGTGGCTTGGTACTGCAGTTCACGCAGTGTTTTTTGGGATTCGCTGGTATCGCTGACAAACGCAATCACCCCTTTGAGGCCCTCCTCGTCGACACGCCGCAAGACGATATCTACTGGTACTTTGTGACCGTCCTTGTGCAACAGGGTCACGGGGCCGCTCGCCCCCATCGGCCTGGGCTGGGGCGACTTCAGATAGAACTGCCGGCTTTGCCGGTGAAGGGCATGGAAATCCCTCTGCAGGAACAGCTCGATGCCCACACCCAAGAGCTCCTTGACTTGATACCCGGAAATATCGCACAGCGCTTGGTTTGCGAAACTGATGACGCCGCCATCCGACACGAAAAGAATTCCTTGGTGCGTCTTGGAGACGATGAGATCGGAGAGCGTCATAACGAATTAGCCGGGTGAATGGCGAAAAGATGGTTTGCGGCTTGGTTGTCGGGACAGCGTGGGTTTCGCGGCAAGCGTCGTCAAAAGCTTTCCCAGCTGCCATCGCCTGCCGCGGTTGCAGGCCTCATCCCCGTCGGGGTTGTGCGCAGTGCGTAGGTCGCAGACCTGCCGCCGCGCGGCAGCGCGGCACGGGCGGCACCGGCACCAGGAATCAGGACGGCAGATGCCTGACTAGAAACAGTGCCCTTCCCCACCGGATTGCTTCTTTGGATGGCAGAGGTGGCCTCCACGCCGCCAAATCCACTGCTTTCGGGCAGGCGAAAGACAGCCACGGCCTGCACCAGCTGCTGCGCCTGCAATTGCAGGCTTTGCGCGGCAGCAGCGCTTTCCTCCACCAAGGCGGCATTTTGCTGGGTGACCTGGTCCATTTGCGCCACCGATTGACCCAGGGAAGTGACGCCCGCGCTTTGCTCACGGCTGGCAGCGCTGATCTCGCCCATGATGTCGGTGACGCGGCCGATGGAGACCACGATCTCCTGCATGGTGTCGCCTGCCTGGTCCACCAGCGACGAGCCTTCCTCGACCTGCGTGACGCTGTCGGTGATCAGTATCTTGATTTCCTTGGCTGCCTGGGCGCTGCGCTGGGCAAGGCTGCGCACCTCGCTGGCCACCACGGCAAAGCCCCGACCTTGCTCGCCTGCGCGGGCGGCTTCCACTGCCGCGTTAAGGGCCAGGATGTTGGTCTGGAAAGCGATGGAGTCGATCACCCGGATGATGTCGACAATCTTGCGCGAGCTGCCGTTGATGCCCTTCATCGTGTCCACGACCTTGTTGACTACCTCGCCTCCCTTGATGGCCACCTGGCTGGCGCCCAATGCGAGCTCGTTGGCCCGGTTGGCATTGTCGGCGTTGTGGCGCACCGTGGTGCCCAGCTCTTCCATGGTCGAGGCAGTTTGCTGCAAGGCGCTGGCCTGCTCCTCCGTGCGTTGGCTCAGGTCGATGTTGCCGGTGGCAATCTCGGTGGAGCCTGTGGCAATCGAGTCCGACGCACCGCGCACCTGGCCCACTATTTCGGCCAATCTGTTCTGCATGGCGCCAAGCGATGCGAGCACGCTGGCATGATCGGCCTTGTCGGCGCCGGCCACCGGATTCAGGTCGCCATTGGCGACGCGCTGCGCGGCATCGCCCAGCGCACTGGGCTCGGCACCCAGCGCGCGCGTCAGGCTGCGGGTGATCAGCACGCCGGCGCCCGCAGCCGCCAGGAAAGCCACCACACATGCCGCCAGCAACAAATTGCGTTGGCTTGAGAACAGGACCGCGGACTCCACCACCATCTCATGCTCTCGCTCAGTGGTGACACGCGCGTACTCGCGGGTCTTGCCGATCAATGCCGCCAGCAAGGGCTTGCATTCGTCGTTCATCTTGGCGATGGCTTCATCGCGCTTGCCGCTCAATGCGAGTTCCACGATGGACATGGCCACGAGACCGTAGCGCGCCTCGATGGCGTCGATTTCGCCCACCAGACCGCGCGCCGTCTCGCTGGCGTCGTCGGCCTTGGCGATCATGCTCTTGAGCGAGGAAAGTCCCTCCTGTACGTCTTTGTGCGCTGCGCGCACCGCAGCGGTTTCCAACGCAATGTCGGCAGGATCCGTCAGCAACACCAGATTGCGTGCCGCTATGGCTCGTGCGTTCACGGCAATTCGCACTGCTTGCGCCATTCCGGCGCGCGCGTTGATGCTTGTCAGGTAGTGGTTGAAACTGGCGTTTGCGTCCGCCAGAGCCTTCAGGGAGAGGCCAGCCACCAGCAGCACCAGAATGGCCAGTCCTCCGAAGGCATAGGTCAAACGTGCCCGTACAGTCAAGTTGCCAAAGTTCATAACAGTGTTCATTTCATTGTTGAAGACGTAACCGTTTCGCGTTGAAATCCTGTGAAGTAGCGCGCAAGACCTGCCTGCAACAGTGGATGTCAGGGCGCCCAGCCATCCAGAACGCGAGCAAGTCATTGTTTCATTAGTATCATCTAGATCACTTGAAACTGCAAGCCTGCGTGATATTTGCTGAATTTCTGCTGGAAATGAGCAACTCTTGAACGGAACCAGCGGCTCTGTCCTCAGAGTGGTAGGCACCTGGCTTTCGCGCGCTGGCTGCAGCACCGGTACACGACGGACAGAAGCCAAGGCCGGGTGTTTTTCAATCACTTTCATCATTGGTGCGTATTTCAAACGGTCATTTGGCATGTGGTGCATGCTCCCTCAGACCACGGCCGGCACGGCAGTAACACCATTGCCTAGGAAAACAAGAGTTGCTGGATGCTTGCGCCGATTGATGTGAGCTGAGCGCAGGGTTCGCGCAGGAATAGCATTCCAGGCGAGCGGCGAGGTGGCAGAAGACTCGAGCCGCGAGAGGTGACGCAGCAAATCAACTGGCCGCGTTGAGAGGTTTTCGCTGTCTGCCAGGGTGAGACCACGTTGCACGGAAATTCTGTCTGCTGCGGGTCCCTGGCCCGCAGTGCCGCACAGTACGGGGCCTGGAGTCTGGCAATGACATGGTGGTTCGTGATGCGTACATTGCAAGCAAAGAGATGTTCTCCAGATTGCAAGCGGCCCAGTGTTGCCCCCCGTGCTCGAGGCGATCAGTTGTTTTCAGGCTGGTTCATGCAGCTTCCCAACCCAACCTGCGAAAGGTCCAACCCATCTGGCGAACAACCGACAGGAAAGACATTCGCTCAGGTCATCTTTGAGACTATTATCAAATATAACTATCATTTTGGCCAAAAATGCGGTTACATTCCGCTTTATGTCCCCGGCGGTCACCCACTCCTTGCCCCAACTTGATAGGCCCCCATGCGCAGCAACCTTCCCATCACCCAGCAAGAGTTCGCGCTTTCGCCCGACGAAACACTGGTGTCGGTGACCGACGTGAAGGGAAGAATCACCTACTGCAATCACTCGTTCATTGAGGTCAGTGGCTTCCAGCGCGAAGAACTGCTGGGTCAATCCCATAACCTTGTCAGGCATCCCGACATGCCGTCCGAAGCGTTTCGCGACATGTGGGAAACCATACAGTCCGGCCTGCCCTGGACGGGCCTGGTCAAGAACCGGCGCAAGGATGGAGACCATTACTGGGTGCAGGCGAACGCCACCCCCATGATGAATGGCCACCAAATCACCGGCTTCCTCTCGGTGCGCACAGTTCCCAGCCGCGAAGCGATCCGGGCAGCAGAGACTCTCTATGGACGTTTGAACGGCGAGCAGGCCGCAGGGAGAATGCGCCTAGGGCTCGAAGGCGGCCACATGGTGCGCAAGGGACTGAGCGGATGGTTCAAGCGGCTAGGCCAGCCATCGCTGGCCAAGAAGCTCGCGCTCATCCAGGCCGCGGCCATTGCCGCAGTGCTTGCAGCGCATTTTCTCGGCGCGCCGGGATACATCGTGCTGGGGGCCGCGATCTTGTCGTTGCTAGCCAGCGCCTTGCTCACCCAAGCCCTCGCCGTTCATCCCCTGCGGCGCCTGGTCAAGGATGCCAACCGCCTCGCATCCGGCGACCTGTCCTTCAGCGTGGACACCGGGGCGCACGACGTGGTCGGTCAGCTGCAGCAGGCACTCAATCAACTGAGCGTGAACTTGCGCACTGTGGTGAGCGACGTCCGCCTGGAGGTGGGGCATCTGGATGTGGCAGTACAGGAGATCGCCTCGGGCAACAACGATCTCTCGTCCCGTACCGAGACGCAGGCCGGAAGCCTCGAACAGACGGCGGCCTCCATGGAAGAAATCAATGGGACCATCCAGAACAGCGCCACCTCGGCAAGACAGGGCGCTCAGATGGCCCGCGCGACAGCTGAAATCGCGCGCGACAGCGACGCAGCAGTCCGCAACCTGGCCGACACTATGGAAGGCATTGCCGCATCATCCAAGCGCATAGAAGACATCATCCAGCTGATAGAAGGCGTGGCATTCCAGACCAATATTCTGGCACTGAACGCCGCGGTGGAAGCCGCCCGCGCCGCAGACCAGGGACGCGGCTTCGCGGTGGTGGCCGCTGAAGTGCGGGCCCTGGCGCAGCGCACCACCTCCGCCGCCAAGGACATCAAGACCCTGATCACCGAGTCCGATGCGCGTGTCAGAGCAGGCGTGGCCAATGCAGGCCAGGCTCGTGACCGAATGCAGGCGGTGCTGCAATCGATAGTCCAGGTGAACTCCGTGCTCGACGAGATCAGCACCGCCGCCGGCGAACAGCAGGTCGGGGTATCCCAGATCAACGAAGCGGTGGCGCACATGGACTCACTCACGCAGCAAAATGCAGCCATGGTGGAGGAGCTTGCAGCCGCGGCGCAGTCTGTTCACGGCCAGGTGCAAGGTGTCAGCAACTCCATGCGCCTGTTCCGCTTGAGGACCGGCGACATCTCCCTTTCTCAACTGGACGCGGTGGACCTGCGGCGCGCCAGCAAGGCTGGGCAGACCCTTTGAGCCATATCGCTGTGCGCGGGCCTTCAGGTCGGGGAGCCTTCGAGCAGCCGAACGCGCACTGATGACCAGGCGATTGCCGATGCCTGGGCATCGCCTGCCGCGGCCAGCCCTTCCAGGGTCTTGGCCGTGCTGCCGTCCCCGGTCCAGCCCAAAGTGCAAAACACTGTGGAGAGGCTATGCGCCAGGCGCTGCAGCGCCGGCAGATCGGCGGTCCGCAGCGCGGCGTCGCCCGCCGCCAGATCGTCGGCAAACTGCACCAGGCATTTGGCCCGGTATGCTTGAAACAGTACAGCGTCACCGCCAAAATACGCAGTAATCGCGTCACTGTCCGAAGGCTCCGGGGCCACCTCCGGCTGCATACCACTGGCCTCCACTGCACAGGCGTCCGCAGCATCCGCAAAAGCCTCATCCACGCAGGCCAGCAGTTGGGCAACGGATGCCGGTTTACGCAGCACGCGCCATATTCCAAGGCGCTCGAGCCGTTCCTGGCTGCCAGCGCCAATGCCCGCACTGAAGATCACCACCTTGGCACCTGCAAGCAGCGCAGGCTGCGCATGCAAGCGCTCAACCAGATCAAAGCCCGACAGCCCCGGCAGCATCAGATCGGTGATGATCAGCTGCACCGGGCCCTCGTGCAGCGTGGCAAGCGCGCTTTCCACATCGACGCACACGGTCAGCTCCAGTCCCTGATCTTCCAATGCCATCTCGATGAAGCGCGCAATGGACGCATCGTCCTCCACCAGCAGCACCCGCCGCAACGCTGCTGCAGCCTCGGTCGTCATGGCGTGCTCTCCGTGTTCATGAGGCGGTCTTCGCTGCCCTGCTGCGGGCCAGCAACGCGGGCAGCTCGGCCACCAGCTGCGGCTTGTGGATGACATTCACGCCTTGGAGTGCAAACGCATAGGGCGCGCGCTGGCTTTCATCGAGCGATGTCACGACGATCAGCTCGCTCCTGGCAAACTGGGCATGCGAGCGCAGCGTGCTGATCAGCGTGCCGCCGTCGATTCCGGGCAGCAGGATATCGACGATCAGGATGTCGGGCTGGATCTGCCCGTACATGGCAAGCCCGGTGATTCCGTCATTCGCGATATGCAGCTGCCACTGCGGAAAATGCTGCGCCACCAGCAGAGCCACCAGGTTCTGGAAATGGATGGAATCCTCGATCAGCAGCACCTTCATCTCCGCAGGCGCTCCAGCCTTGCCGGCCTGAAGCTCGTGACCCGAAAAGTCGGCCGGAACCGCGGCGGGGCCGGCCTGCCGATCGGCCTTGGGAAGCTCCTCGCCAGCGCGTGCGCGCAGGCACTGCTCCACCGACTGGCGCGAAATGCGCCTATGGCCTCCCGGGGTCTTCCACGCCTGAAGCTCGTTGCGATCCACCATCAGTTGCACCGAGCGCACGGCCAGGCCGAGCATGCGCGCAGCCTCGAAGGTGGTGAGCTGGTCTGACGCAGGCGAAGTGTCGAAGGATGTTTCAGTTTTCATGACTGCACTAGTTTACTTGCAAACGATTTTTATTGAGGCGCCTTGTGCATCGATTAAATGATTGATATGATAAAAATAAATCCAGCCTGAGATCAGTCATGCGGATTTGTCAATTTCCCGTCTCCATGCAAGGCCCATGAAAAAAGTACTCATAGTCGAAGACCACGCCGACATCCGCAAGCTGCTGCACATGACCATGGAGTTTGAGGATTTCGAGATCCACGAGGCCGCCAGCGGCGATGTCGGGCTGGAGATGGCACGCGTGCTTGCGCCCGACATGGTGCTGCTGGACGTCATGATGCCCGGGCCGCTGTCCGGCCTGGAGGTGTGCCGTGCCATCAAGGCGAATCCGGTACTCAAGCACACCAAAGTCGTCATGCTGACGGCACGCGGCCAAGCCGAAGACCGGCGCAACGGCATGCAGGCAGGTGCGGACGAATACCTGGTCAAACCTTTCAGCACCATTGAAGTGCTGGATACGCTCTATCGACTGGAAGGCGCGCATGACCGCAGCCACTGAGCGCGTCCCCTTCCGATCGGCCGGCGAGAGCATGCGCTTTGACGAGGCGGCGGCCGAACAGATGATCCGCTTTGTGGAAGACTTCGGGCATATGTACCGTGAGAGAAACAAGGCACTGAGCGATCTCACGCGCTCACACAATGAAGCCTTGATGCAACTGTGCATGGCCGCCGAGGCGCGCGACGACGACACCTGTGTGCATATCGTGCGGATAGGATTTCTTGCCGAGGCGCTGGCACTTCTGCTGGGCTGCACACAGGATTTTGCGCGCCTGCTGCGACGTGCAGCACCGATGCACGATATCGGCAAGATCGGCACCCCTGACCATGTGCTCAAGAAAGCCGGACCTCTCACGGAAGAAGAGCGTGAAATCATCAAGCTGCATCCGCGAAAGGGCGCCGATATCATCGGCAACTCCCGCGTGCCGGTGTTTCGCCTGGCGGCCGAGGTGGCGCTGACCCACCACGAACGCTACGACGGCATGGGCTATCCCAGCGGACTCGCGGGACACTTCATCCCCTTGTCGGGGCGTATCACCGCCATTGTCGATTTCTACGATGCGTTGACCATGGATCGCGTCTATCGTCCCGCGATGACCGCAGGCAAGGCGCTCGAAATGCTGGCCGAGCAGCGCGGCAAGGCTTTCGATCCCCGGATCGTCGACACTTTCGTTCTTCACAGCGCGAGCCTGGACGCGCTGCGGCGCAAAATCACCAAGCTGCGCCCCACGTTTGCCGACCTGATCGATGCCCCTTGAACGCCAGCCCAACCCAATGGATACCGTCATGTTCCCCCTCATACAACGCGTTTGCGGCAGCATCCTTGCAAGCCTGGTCTTGTGCGGCGCGGCATCGGCAGGGCCGGTGCAGGACAGGGTGTCGACCCGGCAGACCGTGCGCGTGTGCATCTGGCCAGATTACTACGGCATCACGTTCAGAAATCCGCGTACCCAGCAATTGACAGGAATCGACATCGACCTGTCGGCGGAACTTGGCACGGATCTCAAGGTAAAGGTGGACTACGTGGAATCGTCTTTCACCAGCATTGCGCAAGACCTGCGCGCCGACCGCTGCGACGTGGGCATGTTCGCCATCGGCATGCTGCCCCAGCGCCTGGCCCACATGCGCTTCACCCAGCCCTACCTGAGCAGCGACATCTATGGCATCACCACCCAGAGCAATGCGGTGATCAAGCAATGGTCCGATATCGACCAGCCCGGTGTGCTGGTGGCCGTGCAGGCGGACACCTTCATGGAGCCGGTGATGGGCGAACGCCTCAAGCACGCCAAGCTGGTCCGTATCAGCCCCCCGGCCACACGCGAGCAGGAACTGGAAAGCGGTCGGGTCGATGTATTCCTGTCTGACTACCCCTACAGCCGCAGGTTGCTGGACAACGCCGATTGGGCACGCCTGGTTTCCCCGCCCAAACCGGTCTACGTTCTGCCCTATGCCTATGCCGTCAAGCCGGGAGATGATGCCTGGCACAAGACGCTGGATGACTTCGTCGCACGCATCAAGCGTGATGGCCGCTTGGCTGCAGCTGCCAGCAAGCACGGCCTCGTGGAAATCGTAGTTCGCTGACCTGACGATGGCATCCAATTTCAAGCCATTGCGTGAATCTTTGCCTGGCAGCGCAGCAAGACGGCGACCGAAATCAAGTACAACGGCACTGATTGCAGGCGTGCTGCTGACCGCCAGTGTTCTGACGGCGACCTTGTGGGTTGCCAGCAGCGACAGGGCTGAAACCATTCTCTCTGTACAGGAGAAGGCGGAGCTGGTGGCACGCATGCTCGAGGACCAGACCACGCGCACCGTCGAGACCGGCTTTCTCGCGATGGACACACTGGCCGAATTTTCCTCATTCCAGCCTTCCACGGGAGCAGGCCCGCGCACCGAGGCCTTCTTGCAGCAGGCACTGGCAGGCTTGCCGTTCATGCGCAGCCTGGCACTCGTCGATGCGAATGGCCTGGTGATCGCCAGCAGCATGCCGGGCAACACCGGCCTGAACATCGATATGCTGAAGCTGGGGTACGTTCCACCACACGGCCGGCATATCCTCGGCCCTCTGACGCTCGGGCGCAGCATCGCGAGCTTGAGCACCGACCATCTCCAACCGCCGACACCCGCAGGGCTGGCATTCATCCCGCTATTGCGCCCGTTCGTGGCGCGGGACGGCCAGCCGCTGATACTGGTCGGACTGCTCAACCCAGACTCGCTGGCCAACCAGCAGCAGATGGCGGTGGGGCGAATCGGCTTCAACTCCATGATCGCCACATACGACGGCAAGGTGCTCGCGAGCTCGGGGTCGTCCTCGGCCCAAGGCGCCCAAGTGGCGGATCTGCCGGTTTTTCGCACCCACCTGCCGGCTCAGCAGCACGGCATCTTCATCGGCCAAGGTTTCGGCGGGCAAGAGCAGATCGTGGCGTTTCGGCTTTCCAGGACACAACCCCTGGTGATCATGGTCGAGGAGTCCATGGCCAGCGCCATGACCCGTTGGCAGCAGGACGCCATTGGCTATCTGGGCGTTGGCTTTGCGGCCAGCGCCTTGATGCTGCTGCTTTCCCTGGTGGCGTGGCGCGGTCTGCGCTCGCGTGAAATGGCGCATCGCCTGGCCCAGCAGGTGCAGATCCGCATTGCGCAAAGCGAACGCGAACTGGCGGTGCTGATGCGCAGCGTGCAGGAAGTGATCTTTCGCACAAACAGCGCAGGGCGTATCACTTTCGTCAATGCACGGCTGGCCCTGCTCACCGGCGGCAATGAATCCGCAGCCATCGGCCGTCCGCTGCAGGAGTTGGTGGACCCCAGCTACAGGCCCGTGGTGGAAAACCTCTTCGCGCATGCAGAGGCCGGCGGGGTGCGTACCTGCCAAGCCATGTTCCGCCTGGACAGCGGCCGCCAGTTGCTGTTCGACGTGGCGATGGTTCCACTGCTCGAAGACGGCAGGCTGATGGGATACGCCGGCAGCGCCGTCGATGTCACCGCGCGTTGGGTCGCGCAGCAGGAGCTGCAAAACGAGCTGGAGTTCCGCGGCCTGGTATTGGAAGTGAATCCCCTGCCGATCTCCATGACCGACATCCACGGACGGCTTTTGCTCGTCAATCGTGCATGGGAGGAATACAAGGGCCACCAGCGCGCGCAAGTCATAGGTCTGTGCATGGCGGACTTCCTGCCGGCCGAGGAATTCACCCTTCATGCGGCGGCAGACCGGCAACTGCTGCACCAGGGAGGCCAGGTGATGTTCGAAGCCCGCTTGCTCCACGCAGGCGTAGCCTGGCGCGACACGCGCGTTACGAAAGCCCTGGTGTCCGACGCCAGCGGACAGGCCACGGGCATACTCTGCACACTGATGGATGTCAGCGATTTTCGACAGGCCGAGCGGCTCACGCGCGAGGCGCAGGAGGCCTCCGAGGAGGCATCGCGCGCCAAATCCGAGTTCGTGGCCAACATGAGCCATGAACTGCGCACCCCGTTGCAATCCATCATGGGTTTTTCCGAGCTCGGCATGTTCCGCGGCAAGGCGGACGCCCGGCTGGCAGGCATGTTCGAGGACATCCACCGCTCGGGCGAACGCATGCTCTTGCTGGTCAACGACCTGCTGGACGTGGCCAAGCTGGAAAGCACCGTGGGCACCTTCCAGCTCGAGCGGGTCGATCTGCGCGGCGTCATACACCCCGTGCTGCGCGAGCTCGAACCCTTGCTGGCCCAGCGCAAGCTGCGCCTGGAAGTGGCGCTCGGCGACATGCCTCTGACCGCCAAGGTCGATCCCGTGCGGTTCCAGCAGGTCATGCGCAACGTGCTGGCCAATGCCATCAAGTTCTCTCCCCCCGCATCATCCATCAACCTGCTGGGCAGGCTCGATCGCCGCGGCCAGGTCAGGCTGGCCGTGCGTGACCATGGCCCGGGGATTCCCCCGGATGAACTAGGGGCCATCTTTGACGCCTTCAAGCAGTCCCGCTACACCAAGGACGGCTCCGGGGGCACGGGTCTGGGGCTGGCCATTTGCAAGAAGATCGTGCAAGCCCTGGGTGGGCAGATCTATGCCGAAAACGTGCAGCAAGGCGGGTCGGTGTTCCACATCGTTCTGCCAGCGCGTGGCTTCAGCGAGACCGTTCCCGCCAGCCTGGAATGACGCCGCTTTGCTGCCGCGGGGCAGCGGCGGGTTGCGCGCGGGTTCTTGTGCCTTGAGCGCGCAAACGTATGACCGCAGGTGCTTTCCGGAGCTTGCCGGCATTCGCGAAGCTGCACAGCCAGCGGTCCACCCCTGCAGATTTCTGTCCAGAAACAACAGCGGCTTATCATTTTTGCGGAAAACCGTGTTTCTCCGATACAAATGATTTGAAAAAATCATTTGTATCATTAATAATGGGATCATTGTTGCAATAGATACGGATTTTCGCACCATGACCCTCTGCGCCGCATCCCCTCTCTCCTCCTGCCCGACTCCCGGGAATCCCCTTCTGTCCGGCGAGTACCTTGCCTTTCGCCTGGGCGCCGAACAATATGGCATCGACATCCTCCGCGTGCAGGAGATCCGCTCCTACGAGGAACCGACCCGCCTGGCGCATGCGCCCGACTTCGTCAAGGGCGTGATCGATCTGCGCGGGCGCATCGTGCCCATCATGGATCTGCGCATCAAACTGCAGTGCCCCGAAGTCGCCTACAACGAATTTACCGTAGTGATCATTCTGGACATCGGCGCGACGGTCATCGGTGCAGTCGTGGACTCCGTTGCCGACGTGGTGCCGCTGTCGCCGGGGCAGATCAAACCCGCTCCCCAATTCAGCACGCAAGCGGGTCTTGATCTGTCGTTCGTGCAAGGCATCGCCCACACGGCCGATCGCATCCTGATCCTCATGGACATCACGGCCTTGCTCAAGAACGACGACATCCACTGGACCGCAGCCACGACCCCCGCCTGATCTGGAACAGGTCGCTGCAGGCGGCCTCTCTCAGCTGCCATCAAGCGGGCTATTTATTCCCCTCTGACATCGCCCCCATGAACAACCTGAAAATTTCTACCCGCCTGGCCGGCACCTTTGCCGTATTGGTCGCCGTATTGCTGGCCGTCGTGGTGGCAGCCTGGTTGCAACTCGCGGCAATGGGTGCCCAAACCCTAGAGATTTCAGAAAACTGGCTGCCCAGCGTGGCATTCGTCAACCAGCTCAACACGGGACTGGCCGACGAACGCATTGCTGAACTGCGCCATGTGATGGCCTCGGACGCATCTGCCATGGCCGCGCACGAGAAAGACATGCGCCAACGACAGGCCGAACTTGGCAAGATCAGAAGATCCTACGAAGCGCTGATCAACTCGCCCGAAGAGCGCGAGCTGTACGACGAGTTCCTTGCCGATCGCAAGAAATATGACGAGCTCACCGCAAAGGTATTCGATCTCTCGCGCAAGAACGACAAGGAGCAGGCCGCAGCTTTGCTGGGTGGTGAATCTCTGCAGCTTTACGAAAAGACCTCGGCAGCGCTTTTGAAGCTGGTGGAAATCAACGGCAAAGGCGCGCAACAAGATGCCGGAAATTCCAAGCAGATCGAGTCACGCGCGCGCATTGTGCTGGCATTGTCGGCGGGGCTGGCCGTGGCCTTTGCGGTGTTGGCGGCGCTGTGGCTGGTGCGCTCCATCACCCGGCCCTTGGCTCAGGCGGTCAACGTGGCCGACCGCATTGCGAATGGCGACTTGAGCGGTCAGATCGTCGGCCAGAGCCGCGATGAGACCGGTCAGCTGCTCGCCTCCCTGCAGCGCATGCAGCATAGCCTGGTGAGAACCGTGGGCGCGGTGCGCCAGAACGCCGAGGGCGTGGCTTCCGCCAGCGCACAGATCGCATCGGGCAACAACGATCTTTCCAACCGCACCGAGCAGCAGGCCTCGGCGCTGCAACAGACGGCGGCCTCGATGGAGGAGCTGGGCTCGACAGTACGGCAGAACGCAGACAGTGCCCGGCAAGCCAATCAACTGGCCGTCAGCGCGTCCACGGTAGCCGAGCAGGGCGGTCAGGTCGTGACGCAAGTCGTGGAAACTATGAAAGAGATCAACGCCAGCAGCGCCAAGATCGCCGACATCATCAGCGTCATCGACGGCATCGCTTTCCAGACCAACATCCTGGCACTCAATGCCGCCGTGGAAGCCGCCCGGGCCGGTGATCAAGGGCGTGGTTTTGCGGTGGTCGCCGCAGAAGTGCGCAGCCTGGCCGGGCGCAGCGCCGAGGCGGCCAAGAAGATCAAGAGCCTGATCACCGCCAGCGTGGAGCGCGTGGAACAGGGCTCGGTGCTCGCGGACAAGGCCGGCACCACGATGAGCGATGTGGTGAATGCGATCCGCCGCGTGACCGACATCATGGGAGAGATCAGCGCCGCGAGCAGCCAGCAGGCGGCGAGTGTCGGTCAGGTGGGAGAGGCTGTGACGCAGATGGACCAGACCACGCAGCAGAACGCAGCGCTGGTCGAAGAGATGGCCGCAGCCGCAAGCAGCCTGAACAGCCAGGCAGGCGAGCTGGTCAGCGCGGTGGCGGTGTTCAAGCTCGACTCCGGCGCGGCTGCCCGCGGCGCGCCCGTGACTGCACCGCGCCCACCAATGGCCGCGGCGCGGCCCCCAACGGCACAGCGCAAGCCATTGTCCGGCGGCAGCTCCGGTGCTGCCGCAAACCAGGCCAGGCAGCTGACAGGCCCCTCGTCTTCGCGCACCAGTCCCGGCCGGGCCGCGAGCGACGATTGGGAAAGCTTTTGAGCCGCCGCCCGGCAACACTGTCCTTGGCCGCTGCACGCGGCCTTGACACACGACAGGTGCAGCTTGCCATCTGACATTTGCCGGTAAGGCACAAGATCCAGCACCTGCGTTGCCTCTGGGCTATCCGCTGAAAGCGACATTCTTGCGTTTCGAACTCTTGATAGCTGCCAGGGAGCAGCCAGTACTGGAAATTTTTCATGCTCAAGCGAATTCGCATTCAACACCTGACCCTGGGCATGTACGTACACGAATTCTGCAGCTCCTGGATGGACCACCCGTTCTGGCGCGCCCGGTTCGTCCTGAAGGAGCCCAAGGATCTGGCGCGTATCAAGGCCACCTCTCTCAAGGAGGTCTGGATAGACACCTCCAGGGGCCTTGATGTGGCCGCCGGCGTGCACTCCGTCTCGCGTGATGAGGCGGACTTCCAGGTGGAGACCGATTTCGGCCTGCTCGATAACCTCCCGCCTCTGGTCATGGCCCCAACCTCGCCCCCATGCTCACCCTCGCCGCCCCGCCATGCGCGCAGCCGGTCTCCCACCAGCCTGAGCAGCGAACTGCGCGCTGCGGCATCCATCTGTGTGGAGGCCAAGCAGGCCGTGGTCTCGATGTTCAACGAGGCGCGCATGGGCAAGGCGGTGAATTCGCTAGATGCCCGCAGCCTGGTCGAAGAAATCTCGGATTCCGTCACGCGCAACCCCAGCGCGTTGCTCAGCCTGGCCCGCCTGAAGACCGCGGACAACTACACCTACATGCATTCGGTGGCAGTGTGCGCCCTGATGGTGGCGCTGGCCAAACAAATCCATCTTGATGAGGAACACACGCGCGTTGCCGGCATGGCGGGCCTGCTGCATGACCTGGGCAAGGCAGCCGTACCGCTGGCCGTGCTCAACAAGCCGGGCAAGCTGACGGAAGAGGAGTTCGCCATGGTGCAGGACCATGCAGCGCAAGGCTACGCCATGCTCAAGGACGGCGGCAGCGTGGAAGCTGCGGTGCTGGACGCCTGCCGCCACCACCACGAGAAGATGGATGGCACCGGCTACCCCGACAAGCTCAAGGGCGAGGAGATCTCCCTGATCGCGCGCATGACGGCCATCTGCGATGTGTATGACGCCATCACTTCCGATCGCGCCTACAAGCGCGGCTGGGATCCGGCAGAGTCGCTGCGCCGCATGGCCGAGTGGACCCATGGCCACCTCGACCCGCGCCTGTTCCAGGCCTTCGTCAAGACCATAGGCATCTATCCCGTAGGCTCGCTGGTGAGACTGGCCTCGGGCCGCATTGGCGTGGTGACCGAGCCCGGCCTGCAATCGCTGATCTCGCCCAAGGTCAAGGTATTCTTTTCAACGAAGTCGGGCTTGCGCATTGCGCCCGTGATCGTCGATCTCGCAGAGCCTGGCTCTGCCGAGAAGATCGTGGCACGGGAGAATCCGGACAAATGGAAATTCACTGATCTCAACGAATTGTGGTCGGGCACGCTCCAGCCCGCTTGCTGACAGCAGGTGTGGCGCGGGTGCCTGGCCTCGCGCCAGCGCGCGCTCCTCAACGTGCAAGGCACGCTGCTGTGTAGCGCAGCCAGCCGATAGCGGTAGCCGGCGGGATGGGTTCATGCCTGCACGGCGCCTGCTTTGCTCAGACGAACTCTATGCCCGTGGCCGCCAGGCCCACCAGATCGATGCGCGTGGCATTGAGCTCCAGGTTGCTGGCCAGCACCGCCAACTCACCGCCGGTCATGCCCTGGGCCATCATGGTCACAAACGGCTGCAGCTGCTCCGGCGTCGCCGCGCTGCCCACGACGCTGGTCCACAGCAGCTGCGTCACCTGGCCGGCGGTCTGGGCACCGAGCAGCTGCAGGCCCAGCTGTGCCAGGCTTTGCGCGCTCACGCCCGCATCCAGCGCACGCAGCACTTCGCCGACCAGCGGCTTGTTGTCCAGGAACGCGGTGCCGGCCACGGCCCCAATCAGCTTCGCGGCCTGGCCTGCATGGCCGTCAAGGTCCAGCGCCAGTTGCGTGTCTTCCAGCGTCAAGCGCTCGACGTTGCTCAGTTCCAGCATCGCGCCATCGGTCATGCGCTGCAGCGTAAAGCCTGTGGCACTCGCCTCAAGATGCGTTTGCGCCAGGGTGGCCGGAAAGACGATGGTGTCGATTCCCGCGCCGCCGTCGACCGACCAGGCCAGGCCCGGTGTCGGGGTGAAGCTGTTGTCGCCCGCATCGCCGACGTAGGCTGTCTCGCGCTGCGCATCCACGCGGATCGCGCCCGCGTCGGACATTCCGTCAAGCAGCTGCTCTGCCGTCCTGCCGCCGGCCTGCTGTGGGTACACCTGGGCAAACAGGTCCGCGACCTGCAAGGCTGTCTGGCCGGCGAGCGTCTGGATCACCGCGCCTTCGGACGGCGTCGGATCGCGGCCCATCCATTGCTGGAACAGGAAGGCAGCGGCTTCTTCGGCCTCGCTGTGCGCCAGCGTGAGGCTGGGGCCGGTCGCAAAGCGCACCTGCTCCACATCGACCAGCCAGTCGGAGACGCCGCTGGCGTTATGGGTCAGCTTGACGCCCGCGCCGTCCAGCGTGATCGTGTAATCGCTGCGTTTGCCTTCCTGGAGGGCGACATCAAAGCCCGTGCCGCCGTTGAGGCGGTCGCTGCCCGAGCCGCCCGACAGCAGGTCGTTGCCCGCACCGCCAAACACGATGTCGTCGCCGGCGTCGCC
>JBBKVU010000002.1:0-7659 GCA_037968595.1 Comamonas sp. | reverse complement strand
CCAGCGCCGCAATAGTGTAAAAAGGCGGATGCAGCGCCAGCCCGCACGGGCTGCGCCCCCAGAACATTTCGCCCGGAGACAGCCCCCATGTTGAATCGCCGCAGTGTATTGGCCGCCAGCACGCTGGCCAGCACGACCTTGCTCGCCCCCTGGGGCGCCATTGCCCAGGACAAGAAGAACACCGTGGTGCTGGCACTCACGCTCGAGCCGCCGGGGCTGGACCCCACGGCCGGCGCGGCCTCGTCGATTGCCGAGATCGTCCACTACAACCTGTTCGAGACCCTGACCAAGATCAATTCCGATGGCAGCGTCTCGCCGCTGCTGGCCGAGAGCTGGGAAGTCGGCGCCGATCTCAAGACCTTCACGTTCAAGCTGCGCAAGGACGTCAAGTTCCACAACGGCGTGCCGTTCAATGCCGATGCGGTGAAGTTCTCGTTTGACCGCGCCGCGGGCGAGAAAAGCACCAACAAGGACAAGCGCACCTTTGCCGGCATGCGCACGCAGGTCGTCGACGCGCACACGGTGGTGATCACCAACGAGGACATCGACCCCGACTTCCTGTTCGTGCTGGGCCAGGCGACATCGATCATTGTCGAGCCCCGAAGCGCGGCGACCAACGCCACCCAGCCGGTGGGCACCGGTCCCTACCAGATCGGCCGCTGGAGCAAGGGCGCATCCGTCACGCTGACAGCCTGGAAGGACTACCGCAGCGCCAAGGACATCCACATCCAGCGTGCAACGTTCCGCTTCATTCCCGACCCCGCGGCCCAGGTCGCGGCACTGATGGCCGGCGATGTCGACTGCTTTGCGCGCGTGTCGCCGCGCAGCGTCGCGCAGTTCAAGGCCAACGCCCGCTTTCAGGTGCTGGTCAGCGGCTCGCGCGCCAAGACCATCATGGCCATCAACAACGCGCGCAAGCCCTTGAACGATGTGCGTGTGCGCCGCGCGATTGCCGCCGCCATAGACCGCAAGGCAGTGATCGACGGCGCGGCCGAAGGCTATGGCGTGCCTATAGGCAGCTACTACGTGCCCACGGCTTTCGGCTATGTCGACACCACAGGAATCAATCCCTACGACCTCGACAAGGCCAAGGCGCTGCTGGCCGAGGCCGGCGTCAAGCTGCCGCTGACACTGACCATGACGCTGCCGCCCGCGCCCTATGCGCGCCAGGGCGGTGAAGTGATTGCCGCCCAGCTCGCCAAGATAGGCATCGAGGTCAAGCTGCAGAACGTCGAATGGGCGCAGTGGCTCAGCGGCACCTACGGCAACAAGAACTACGACCTGACCATCATTTCGCATGTCGAGCCGTTCGACCTGGGCAACTTCGCCAAGCCCGACTACTACTGGGGTTACCAGTCGCCGCAATTCAATGCGCTGTTCGACCAGATCAAGCGCGCGCCCCGCCCCGCCGACCGCGCACGCCTGCTGGGCGAGGCGCAACGCCTGATCGCCCAGGACTCGGTCCACGCCTTCCTCTACCAGCCGCAATGGGTCACGGTCGCCAAGAAGGGCTTGCGCGGGCTGTGGAAGGACATGCCGGTGTTTGTCAACGACCTGTCGGCCCTGTCCTGGGCATAGACTGAAGCCCCCCCTGAGCGACTGCTACGTGACAGTTTTACCGTTGTAACGAGGCCAGGCGCGCGGCCAGGCCGACAAAGACCAGCGCGGTCAGTCGGTTGAGCCAGCGCTGGCCCCTGGCCGATTTCTGCAGCAGCCGGCCGAAAGCGCCGGAAAAGCAGGCCATGGCGCCGAACACCCGGAAAGCGGCCAGCATGAACACGCCGCCCAGCACCATGATCTGCGGTGCCAGGCTGCCGCGCGCCGGATCGGCAAACTGCGGTAGGAACGCCAGGAAGAAGATCAGCACCTTGGGGTTGGTCAGGCTCATGAGCATGCCGCGCGCGCCCATGCGGCGCAGCGCGCGCCCGTCCAGCGGCGCTTCGGCGGCGCGCGTTGCGGCATCGGCCTGAGTGACCGGAGCGCGCCAGGCCTGCCAGGCCAGATAGGTGAGATAGGCCGCGCCGCAGTACTTGAGCACGGTGAAGGCCATCGGCGAAGACGCAAACACCGCCGCCAGTCCCAGCGCCACGGCTGCCGTATGCACCACCAGACCGGCGCAAAGCCCCAGCACCACCGCCAGGCCGGCGCGCGCGCCGTGGCGAATCGACTGCAGCAGCACAAACACATTGTCCGGGCCGGGGCTGAAGGCCAGCAGCACGGCAACACCAAAGAACGCTATGAGGGTTTCGGGAGTGGGCATGGAAAGGCTTTCAGGCGCTTGAACCGCGGCGCTCGTCACCCGCCAAGATCACCAGACCCTCTATGGTGAGCGGCAAGGGGCCAGCGCAGGGCCGGTTCGATTAAGCAGAGAGTTCGAGAAGGGCGCATCGAGCCGCCGCCGGGCCGCCCCAAGGCGGCGAGGGCCCCCTGGGGGGCAGCGTAGCTACGCTAGGCGCGCCCCGCGAAGCGAGCAAGCGTGGGGGCTATTTAAGCCCTGCCCATGATCGACGCCGTCGCCATCAACTCTTCCAGCAACGCCAGCGACATCTTGCCCGACACCGCATAAGGGTCGAGTTCAATGGTCTCGGAGTACTTGAGCACGATCGCATGGTTGATGCGCGACAGATTGACCTGGCCCATGGTCCAGCCGCCAAAGCGGCGCTCGTCGATTTCCTCGTAGTGCAGCAGTTCCACGTCCTGATGGCGCGCATCGCGCTGGATATGGCCGAACAGCGCGCTGACCTGCGAGCGCCCGCCTTCGATGGCCTGCAGGAACACGCCGCCGCCATAGCACAGCACGCCGGTGATGCCGGTCGCCGGGTTGTGCTCGCGCGCCTGGGTCAGGATGGCTTCGATCGCCTGGGCAGACGCATCTGCGGCTCGGCTTGCATAGATCAGGCGCACCAGCATGTATCAGTTCCTTCCGGGAATCAGCGACAGGAATTCGCGGCGCAGGTTGGAGTCCTTGAGGAACACGCCGCGCATCACCGAGTTGAGCATCTTGGAGTCCATCTCGCGCACGCCGCGCCATGACATGCAGAAGTGGGAGGCTTCCATGACGATGGCCAGGCCGTCGGGCTGGGTCTTTTCCATGATCAGGTCGGCCAGCTGCACCACGGCTTCCTCCTGGATCTGGGGACGTCCCATGACCCAGTCGACCAGGCGCGCATACTTGGACAGACCAATCACATTGGTGTGTTCGTTGGGCAGCACGCCAATCCAGATCTTGCCTATCACCGGGCAGAAATGGTGGCTGCAGGCGCTGCGCACCGTGATCGGACCGACGATCATCAGTTCGTTGAGATGCTCGGCATTCGGGAACTCGGTGATTGCCGGGGCCTGCGTGTAGCGGCCCTTGAACACTTCGTTGACATACATCTTGGCCACGCGCCGCGCGGTAGTGCGGGTGTTGTGGTCCTTAGCGGTGTCGATGACCAGGCTGTCGAGCACGCCCTGCATCTTGGACTCGACCTCGTCGAGCAGTTTCTCGAGTTCGCCGGGTTCTATGAATTCCGCGATGTTGTCGTTGGCGTTGTAGCGCTTGCGTGCCGCGGCAAGCCGCTCGCGGATTTTCACGGAAACGGGCGTCCCTTCGTCGGGGCTGGCGGTATTCATGTCGGCGGCAGCGAGTTCTCTGAGCATGCGGGCATCCTACCAGCGATTGCACGATTTGCTGTCGCCAAGGACTTCCCCGATTTTCGCTGCAAACCCCGGGGATTTGCCTTGCGGGTCTTACAGCTTGAACTCGGCAATCAGCGGCAGGTGATCGGACATGCGCCACCAGATCTTGCCCTTGGGCACATGCAGGCCGCAGGGCGTGAGGCCGCGCACATAGACATGGTCGAGCTGGGCCAGCGGCAGGCGCGAGGGGTAGGTCATCATGCCGGCGGCATCTTCGAACTCGTAGAGGCCGAAACCGCCGAGCATGCGCTTGATCTGGCCGCCCCAGTCGTTGAAGTCGCCGGCCACCACCAGCGGCGCGCCCGGCGGCACTTCGCGCTCGATGAAGCGCTGCAGCTGCGCGATCTGGCGCATGCGGCTGCCGCGTATCAGCCCCAGGTGGACGACGATGGCATGCACGCTGCGGCCCTGGATGTCGATTTCCACATGCAGCAGGCCGCGCTGCTCGAAGCGGTGGTCGGAGATGTCCTCGTGCTTGTGGCCCAGCACCGGCCAGCGCGTCAGCAGCGCATTGCCGTGCTCGCCATCGCGTGTATAGGCATTGGTGCGGTAGATCGACTCGTAGCCTTCGGGGGCAAGGTACTCCGCCTGTGACACCTCGGGCCAGCGGTCGAAGTACAGCGCCTCGCGCCGGTTCATCTTGCGCACTTCCTGCAGGCACACGATATCGGCATCGAGCTGCTCCACCGCCAGTCCCAGGTTGTGGATCTCGAGCCGGCGTGCCGGGCCCAGGCCTTGCACGCCCTTGTGGATGTTATAGGTCGCGACACGCAGGATGCCGGAGTCGGAATTATGGGCAGCAGTCATGTACAGCGATTGGAACGGAAAGAGGAGAAGTGAAGCGCGGCAAAAGCAAGATGGCTTCTGCGTTCGATGCAGCCGCACAGCGGTCCGCCGCTTCGTGCCAAGCATGCCAAGCAAATGCGGTGTGTTCGCGAGGATTCAAGCCCACGGGGGTGTAGGACGGAACCTCCAGACCGAATACCCGCTCGGTGTTGTGCCAGACACCCGGCGCATAGCGATGCTGCCATTCCGGGTAGATGGTGTAGACATTCTCGAGCTGCCAATCGTGCAGGCGGCAGCCCGGGCCACGGGCGTCGATGCCGGTTTCCTCGCGCACTTCGCGCGCGGCCACGGCTTCCCAGTCCTCGTCCTCGAAGTCCTTGCTGCCCGTGACCGATTGCCAGAACTCCGGCTGGCCGGTGCGCTGCAGCAGCAGCACCTGCAGTTGCGCCGTGTGGATCACCACCAGCACGGATTGCGGAATTTTCGCCATGGACCATTGTGGCCCAGGCGGCAGCCCAGAAAAAACGGCACCCGCCTGGCCCTAGGGTCAAGCGGGTGCCGTACGTCCTGTCTTAATCACTGACGCGCTCCATCATGGGGGCGGCGAGCAAGGGCCGCCCCGCGGCGAAGCTGCCGTCCCCCTCCACCGAAGGTTGAGAGGGGGAAGCGGCGTAAGCCGCTCAGGGGGTGGTGGTAATGTTGCGCAGGCGGATATGCAGTTCGCGCAGCTGCTTTTCATCGACCGGGCTGGGCGCCTGCGTCAGCAGACACTGGGCACGCTGGGTCTTGGGGAAGGCAATCACGTCGCGGATCGACTCGGCGCCGGTCATCAGCGTCACAATGCGGTCCAGGCCGAAGGCCAGGCCGCCGTGCGGCGGCGCGCCGTATTGCAGCGCGTCCAGCAGGAAGCCGAACTTCTGCTGTGCGTCTTCGGGCGTGATCTTGAGCGCGTCGAACACCTTCTTCTGCACTTCGGCGCGGTGGATACGGACCGAACCGCCGCCCATTTCCCAGCCGTTGAGCACCATGTCGTAGGCCTTGGCAATGCACTTGCCGGGATCGGTGACCATCAGGTCTTCATGGCCGTCCTTGGGCGCCGTGAAGGGGTGGTGCACGGCGACCCAGCGGTCGTTTTCCTCGTCATGCTCGAACATCGGGAAGTCGACCACCCACAGCGGCGCCCAGCGGTCCTCGAACAGGCCGTGGCTCTTGCCGAACTCGCTGTGGCCGACCTTGATGCGCAGCGCGCCAATGGCGTCGTTGACGATCTTTTCCTTGTCGGCACCGAAGAAGATCAGATCGCCGTCCTGGGCGCCCGTGCGCTTGACGATCTCGGCCAGCGAAGCGTCGTGCAGGTTCTTGACGATGGGCGACTGCAGGCCTTCGCGGCCCTTGGCCACTTCATTGACCTTGATCCAGGCCAGGCCCTTGGCACCGTAGATCTTGACGAACTCGGTGTAGCCGTCGATCTCGCCGCGGCTCATTGCCGCGCCACCGGGCACGCGCAGCGCCACGACGCGGCCACCGGGCGTGGTCGCGGGAGTGGAGAACACCTTGAAGTCGACATCGGCCATGACATCGGTCAGCTCGGTGAATTCCAGCTTGACGCGCAGGTCGGGCTTGTCCGAACCGTAGAGACGGGCCGCTTCCTGGTAGCTCATGACCGGGAAGTCGCCCAGGTCCACGCCCAGCGTGGTCTGGAACACGGTCTTGATCATGCCCTGGAACATGTCGCGGATTTCCTGCTCATCCATGAACGATGTTTCGATATCGATCTGGGTGAATTCGGGCTGACGGTCAGCGCGCAGGTCTTCGTCGCGGAAGCACTTGGTGATCTGGTAGTAACGGTCGAAGCCGGCCACCATCAGCAGCTGCTTGAACAGCTGGGGCGACTGGGGCAGCGCGAAGAACTGGCCGTCATGCACGCGGCTGGGCACGAGGTAGTCGCGCGCGCCTTCGGGCGTGCTCTTGGTGAGCATGGGAGTTTCGATGTCGACGAAGCCGTTGGCGTCGAGGAACTTGCGCACTTCCATGCTGACCTTGTAGCGCAGCATCAGGTTCTTCTGCATGTACGGGCGGCGCAGATCCATCACGCGATGGGTCAGGCGCACGGTTTCCGACAGGTTCTCGTCGTCGATCTGGAACGGCGGCGTGACCGAGGCGTTGAGCACCGTCAGGTCATGGCACAGCACTTCGATCTGGCCGCTCTTGAGCTTGTCGTTGGTCGTGCCCGCGGGACGCGCGCGCACCAGGCCCTTGACCTGCACGCAGAATTCGTTGCGCACGCCTTCGGCGGTGGCGAACATCTCGGCACGGTCGGGATCGCAGACCACCTGCACATAGCCTTCGCGGTCGCGCAGGTCGATAAAAATCACGCCACCGTGGTCGCGGCGACGGTTCACCCAACCCGACAGGGTGACGGTTTCGCCCAACAGGGCTTCGGTCACAAGACCGCAATAGTGGGAGCGCATGGCCATGGCTAGTCTTCCTGCGCCCTCTTGGGACGCGACAAGGTTTGTTATTTGGGATTCGCGGGCGTGGTGTCGGGTGGCGTCACCACGCCCATCGAAACGATGTACTTGAGCGCGGCATCGACACTCATGTCGAGCTCGATGCAGTCACTCTTGCGCACGATCACGAAATAGCCCCCAGTGGGGTTCGGGGTCGTGGGAACGAATACGCTGAGGTATTCGTCGCGCAGATAGGCGGCGATTTCGCCGCTGGGCGTGCCCGTGACAAAAGCCACGGTCCAGACACCTTCGCGCGGCCATTGCACCAGCACGGCCGTGCGAAAGGCGTTGCCGCCCTCCGAGAACAGCGTGTCGGACACCTGCTTGACGCTGGAATAGATCGAGCGCACCACGGGGATGCGGCTGACCACGGCATCGCCCCAGCTCACCAGCGTGCGGCCGGCGAAATTGCTCGCCGCGGCGCCCACCACCAGCAGGATGGCCAGCGTCAGCAGCACGCCGAAACCGGGAATATGCAGGCCCAGCAGGCGATCCGGCTGCCAAGCTTCAGGCAGTATGGTCAGCGTCTGGTCGAGTGTACCCACGATCCAGTTCAGCACCCAGACGGTGATGACGCCGGGAACGATCACCAGCAAGCCGGTAAACAGCCATTTGCGCAAAGCAGCCATGTGCGGGACTCAGTCGGCCGCGCCGGCAGTGGCGGCGGCAGGAGCGGATACAG
>JBBKVU010000001.1:0-18203 GCA_037968595.1 Comamonas sp. | reverse complement strand
GGGGAGCTGGTGACTATGCGCAATTGGATACAACGCCTCGCACGCCTGCTGCGCCACCGCTGGGCCGAAGGCCGCATGCAGTCCGCGCTGCCCGACGAGCTGCTCGAGCGCCTGGGCCGGCGCGTTGCCGCCAGCGAACAGCGCCATTCGGGCGAGATCCGCATCTGCGTGGAAGCCGGGCTGCCGCTGTCCTATGTCTGGCGCGATGCTTCGCCGCGCGAACGCGCCGTGGCGCTGTTCGGCAAGCTGCGGGTCTGGGACACCGAGCACAACAACGGCGTGCTGATCTATCTGCTGCTTGCCGACCATGCGATCGAGATCATTGCCGACCGCGGCCTGACGCGCGTCATTCCCGCCGGCACCTGGGAAAAACTGGTGCAGGAAATGGGCACGGCCTTCCATGACGGTCACTATGAAGACGGAATGACGCAGGCATTGGGCTATGTCACTGCGCTGCTGCACGCGCATTTCGCAGTGGACGCGGGCGCTGCGGCAGACAATGGTGACGAGCTGCCCGATGCGCCGGTGCGCCTGCGCGCCGGCCATGGCTTCAAGCCCTGAAACATAGCCATCTGCAACATGGCGGGCGGGCTGCGTCACAGATGTCACTACATGTGATAGCGTTGCTGCATTCCCTTTTCAATACCGGAGCTATCCATGAAGACATTGGCAGTCATTGCAGCCACCCTCCTCGGCCTGACCGGCTGCGCCAGCCTGGGCAACAGCAGCACCGAAACTCCCGTGGTCTATGACTATGTGCTGAGCTGCAAGCTCAAGGAAGACGATCCACGCAAGTGCGAAGCCCAGGTCAAGGCCCTGTGCCCAGCGCCCGAAAAGGCCCAGCTGCACAAGCGCCGCGTCGTCGACCCCAAGGACAATGCCGTGGTCTACGTGTACCAGGCAAAGTGCGATTGATCGCGCCGACGCTTCAGGCATAAAAAAACCGCTCCAAGGAGCGGTTTTTTCTTGTGCGCCGAAAGCTCAGCGCTTCTGGCGGAACTTGCGCAGGGCAGCGATCTGAGCTGCCATGACGGCCAGCTCGGACTGGGCCTTGGCCAGGTCCAGCTCGCCCTTGGCGTTCTTCAGTGCTTCCTCGGCGGCGGCCTTGGCCTTGTTGGCCTTTTCGTCGTCGAGGTCCTTGCCACGGATGGCCGTGTCGGACAGTACCGTGACGCAGTTGGGCTGCACTTCGAGGATGCCGCCGGCCACGAAGACGAACTCTTCGCTGCCGTCCGCCATCTCGATGCGCACCGAGCCGGGCTTGATACGCGTGATCAGCGGCGTGTGGCGCGGGTAAATGCCGAGCTCGCCGGCTTCGCCCGGCAGAGCGACAAAACGCGCTTCACCCGAGAAGATCGACTCTTCGGCACTGACCACATCAACGTGGATGGTGTTCATCTTTGCTCCTAAAGGTTAAGACTGGGCTGGGGGACGGGAGCCCTTGCGGGCTCCGGTGCCTCAAGCTGCCAGCTTCTTGGCCTTTTCGAAGGCTTCGTCGATGGTGCCAACCATGTAGAACGCCTGCTCTGGCAGGTGATCGCACTCGCCGGCAACAATCATCTTGAAGCCGCGGATGGTTTCCGCCAGGGGAACGTACTTGCCAGGTGCGCCAGTGAACACTTCGGCGACGTGGAAAGGCTGCGACAGGAAACGCTGGATCTTGCGCGCGCGGGCCACGGCCAGCTTGTCTTCAGGAGCCAGTTCGTCCATGCCCAGAATGGCGATGATGTCGCGCAGTTCCTTGTAGCGCTGCAGCGTGCCTTGCACGTCGCGGGCCACCTTGTAGTGCTCTTCACCCACCACTTGGGGGTCCAGCTGGCGGCTGGTCGAGTCGAGCGGATCGACCGCGGGGTAGATACCCAGCGAAGCGATGTCACGCGACAGCACGACCGTGGAATCCAAGTGGGCAAACGTCGTTGCAGGCGAAGGATCGGTCAAGTCATCGGCAGGCACGTAAACGGCCTGGATGGAAGTGATCGAACCGACCTTTGTCGACGTAATACGCTCTTGCAGACGGCCCATTTCTTCGGCCAGCGTAGGCTGATAGCCCACAGCCGAAGGCATACGACCCAGCAGAGCGGACACTTCGGTACCGGCCAGCGTGTAGCGGTAGATGTTGTCCACGAAGAACAGCACGTCCTTGCCTTCGTCACGGAAGGCTTCGGCCATGGTCAGACCGGTCAGCGCAACGCGCAGACGGTTGCCTGGTGGCTCGTTCATCTGGCCGTAGACCATCGCCACCTTGGACTCGTTCAGGTTCTCCTGGTTCACGACGCCCGCATCGGACATTTCGTGATAGAAGTCATTGCCTTCACGGGTACGCTCGCCCACACCAGCAAACACCGACAGACCGCCGTGGCCCTTGGCGATGTTGTTGATGAGTTCCATCATGTTCACGGTCTTGCCCACGCCGGCGCCACCGAACAGACCCACCTTGCCGCCCTTGGCGAAAGGAGAGATCAGGTCGATCACCTTGATGCCGGTTTCCAGCAGTTCCTGCGAAGGCGACAGTTCGTCGTACGCGGGAGCAGTGCGGTGGATGGGGGCGGTCGAAGTCTGGTCCACGGGACCGCGCTCGTCGATGGGCGCGCCGAGCACGTCCATGATGCGGCCCAGGGTTGCCTTGCCCACGGGCACGGTGATGGGAGCGTGGGAGTTGCTGACCATCAGGCCGCGACGCAGACCGTCGGACGAACCCAGCGCGATGGTACGCACAATGCCGTCACCCAGCAGTTGTTGCACTTCCAGCGTCAGGTTGGTGCCTTCGAGCTTGAGGGCGTCGTACACCTTGGGCATTGCGTTGCGGGGAAACTCAACGTCCACCACAGCGCCAATACATTGAACAATCTTGCCTTGCACTTGAGCCATTTTTTGCTCCAATAAGTTTGTCGGTTGAGCTGCTTACACAGCGGCGGCGCCGGCAACGATTTCCGACAACTCTGTCGTGATCGCTGCTTGACGCGTCTTGTTGTAGACCAGCTTCAACTCGCTAATGACGCTGCCTGCGTTGTCGGTTGCGGCCTTCATGGCCACCATGCGCGCCGATTGCTCGGACGCCATGTTGTCGGCAACTGCCTGATAGATCAGGGATTCCACATAGCGAACCAGCAACTCGTCGATGACGGTTTGCGCATCGGGTTCGTAGATGTAGTCCCAGCTGGTACCAGACGTCTGTTCAGCCTGCATTTGCGCGGACGACAGGGGCAACAACTGCTCCACGACCGATTCCTGCTTCATGGTGTTGATGAAGCGGGTGTAGCTCAGGTACACCTTGCTTATCTTGCCTTCGGCATACGCGTCCAGCAGCACCTTCACAGGGCCGATCAGATTTTCCAGATGTGGCGTGTCGCCCAGACCCGTGACATGCGAAACCACCTTGGCGCCGACACGGTTCAAGAAGCCCAGACCCTTGCTGCCAATGGCCACGGCCTCCGAGGAGATGCCCTGGTCCTGCAATTCACGCAGCTTGGCCGTGACGACACGCAACACGTTGGTGTTCATGCCGCCGCACAATCCCTTGTCGGTCGTCACCACGATGACGCCGACCTTCTTCGACTCGTTCACTTGCATGAACGGGTGCACGTACTCGGGATTGGCTTGGCCAAGATGGGCTGCAATGTTGCGGATCTTCTCGCTATAGGGACGAGCCGCCAGCATCCGTTCCTGCGCCTTGCGCATTTTGGATGCCGCGACCATTTCCATGGCCTTCGTGATCTTCTTGGTGTTTTCCACCGATTTGATCTTGCCGCGAATTTCCTTACCTGCTGCCATGATGGCTCCTCGTCCGGATTAAGCGAACGACTTCTTGAACGCTGCGATGGCGGCGGTCAATTCAGCTTCGGATTCCTTGTCCATGGCCTTGGTGGCATTGAGCTTGTCGATCAATGCGCCGTGGCTGGTCTTGAGGAATTGGTGCAGGCCGGCTTCGAAGGGCAGCACTTGCTTGACTTCGATGTCGTCCATGTAGCCCTTGTTCACTGCGAACAGCGAAGCACCCATCAAGGCCACGGACAGCGGGCTGTACTGGGCTTGCTTGAGCAGTTCGGTCACGCGGGCACCGCGGTCGAGCTGCTTGCGGGTGGATTCGTCCAGGTCGGAAGCGAACTGCGCGAACGCAGCCAGTTCACGGTACTGTGCCAGGTCGGTACGGATACCGCCGGACTGGCCCTTGACGAACTTGGTCTGGGCAGCACCACCGACGCGCGACACCGAGATACCGGCGTTGATCGCGGGACGGATACCGGCGTTGAACAGGCTGGTTTCCAGGAAGATCTGGCCGTCGGTGATCGAAATCACGTTGGTAGGCACGAAAGCCGACACGTCACCCGCCTGGGTTTCAATGATAGGCAGAGCCGTCAGCGAACCGGTCTTGCCAGTCACTGCGCCCTTGGTGAAATCTTCCACGTACTTGGCGTTCACGCGGGCTGCGCGTTCGAGCAGACGGCTGTGGAGATAGAACACGTCGCCGGGGAAGGCTTCACGGCCTGGTGGGCGGCGCAGCAGCAGCGAAACCTGGCGGTAGGCCACGGCTTGCTTGGACAGATCGTCATAAACGATCAGTGCGTCTTCACCGCGGTCGCGGAAGTATTCGCCCATGGTGCAGCCCGAGTAGGCCGACACGTACTGCATCGCGGCCGATTCGGCAGCGGTGGCAGCCACCACGATGGTGTATTCCATGGCGCCGGATTGCTCCAGAGCGCGCACCACGTTCTTGACCGACGAAGCCTTCTGGCCGATCGCAACGTAGATACACGTCACGCCCTGGCCCTTCTGGTTGATGATCGCGTCGTTGGCCACGGCAGTCTTGCCGGTCTGACGGTCACCATTGATCAGTTCGCGCTGGCCACGGCCCACGGGAACCATCGAGTCGATCGACTTGATACCGGTTTGCAGCGGCTGGTCAACCGATTGACGTGCGATAACGCCCGGTGCGACCTTTTCGATCACGTCGGTCATCTTCGCATTGATCGGGCCCTTGCCGTCAATGGGGTGACCCAGAGCGTTCACAACGCGGCCGATCAGCTCGGGGCCGACGGGCACTTCCAGAATGCGGCCCGTGCACTTGACGGTGTCGCCTTCGGAGATGTGCGTGTACTCGCCCAGAATCACGGCGCCGACGGAGTCGCGCTCGAGGTTCAGAGCCAGGCCGTACGAGGGCTGGCCGTCCGCGGTCGCGGGGAACTCAAGCATTTCGCCTTGCATCACGTCCGACAGGCCATGGATGCGCACGATACCGTCCGTCACCGACACCACGGTGCCCTGGTTACGGATATCGGTGCTCGCAGCCAGACCTTCGATGCGGCTCTTAATCAGTTCAGAAATTTCTGCGGGATTGAGTTGCATGACTCTTTCCTTCTTTCTTTGTTTAGCCGAGACCTCAGCGCTGTTAGGCAGTGAGGGCCGCTTTCATTTGTTCCAGACGGGCCTTGACCGAGGTGTCGAGCACTTCGTCACCCACGACTACGCGAATGCCACCGATCAGCGACTCATCGGCCTGAACGGTGAGATTGAGCTTGCGGCCAAAACGCTTTTCCAACGAAGCGCTGAGCTCCGTCAGTGCGGCAGGCTCGATGGGGAAGGCGCTATACACCACCGCATCCGACGAGCCCGCGAGCCGGTTGACGAGACCACGAAACTGGCCTGCAACCTCGGGCAGCGCATTCACGCGGCCGTTCTCAATGATGACACGCAGGAAATTACGAGCGGCATCGGGGAGTGCCGAACGGGCGACACCCGTGAAAACGTCGAGCAGTTGCTCGTCGCTCACCTTGGGGTTGTCTGCCAGTTGGCGCAATTGCGAATCGGCGGCAACCGCCGCCAATTCCTCCACCCAGGCGACTGTGCTGTTCAAATCCGCACCGGTCTCGGTGCTGGCTTTGAACAGGGCTTCAGCGTAAGGGCGGGCAATGGTGGCGAGTTCTGCCATGTTTGCGTTTCCTTACAGCTCAGTCTTGAGGCGGTTCAGCAGATCTGCATGGACGCCGGCGTTGACTTCCTTGCGGAGAATCTGTTCGGCACCCTTGACGGCCAGCGTGGCGACCTGCTCGCGCAGGGCCTCGCGGGCTTGGATTGCTTGCTGCTCGGCTTCTGCGCGGGCGGCTGCAATCAGCTTGTTGCCTTCTTCAGTCGCACGGGCCTTGGCCTCTTCAATGATGGACTGGGCGCGGCGGTCGGCGTCCGCAAGCCGCGATGTCGTTTCATTGCGCGTCTGGGCCAGTTCCTGCTCGACGCGCTTGTTGACAGCAGTCAGTTCGGATTTGGCCTTGTCGGCAGCAGAGAGGCCATCGGCGATTTTCTGGGCTCGTTCATCCAAGGCCTTCGCGATCGGGGGCCACACGAATTTCATCGTGAACAGCACCAGGATCAAGAAGACGATGGCCTGAACGAACAGGGTCGCGTTGATACTCACGGCAACACCTTTCTATATGGGCGTTGAGGGGGAGCTTAGACCAGAGCGAAGGGGTTGGCGAAAGCGAACAGCAGTGCGATGGCCACACCGATCAGGAAAGCAGCGTCGATCAGACCGGCCAAGATGAACATCTTGGTTTGCAGTTCGTTGATCAGCTCGGGTTGACGAGCCGAAGCTTCCAGGAACTTGCCGCCCATCAAAGCGATACCGATCGAAGCGCCGATAGCGCCCAGACCAACAATCAGACCACAAGCCAGAGCGACGAGACCGAGAATGTTTTCCATGATGACTCCAGAGGATTAAAAAAGTGAAAGGAAAGAAAGAAAGGGTCAGTGGGCTTCATGTGCCTGGCCGAGATAAATCAGCGTCAGCATCATGAAAATGAAGGCCTGCAGGGTGATGATCAAGATATGGAAGATCGCCCAGATAGAACCTGCAATGATGTGCCCCACGGGGAGCAACACACCAGAGAGAGACATGGCAGCCGCACCACCCATCAGGGCAATCAGCATAAATACCAACTCACCAGCGTACATATTGCCAAACAGTCGCATGCCATGCGACACGGTCTTGGCAACGTATTCGATGATCTGCATCAGCAGATTCACAATGCCCAGGATAAAGGCGAAGAAGGGGTTCTTGCTGGTGCCGAACGGGGCGGTCACCAGTTCATGGGCCCAGCCGCCTGCGCCCTTGATCTTCACGCTGTACCAGAAGCACAGCAGCAGAACGCCGGACGACAGACCCAGAGTGGTCGAGAGGTCGGCCGTAGGCACGACGCGCAGATAGGCGTGGCTGTCACCGGTGACACCTTGCCACAGCACGGGCAGCAGGTCGACAGGCAGCAAGTCCATCGCGTTCATCATGAAGATCCAGACGAACACGGTCAGCGCCAGAGGAGCAATGAACTTGCGGCTCTCGGCGTTGTGGATGTTGGCCTTGGCCTGGTTGTCGACCATTTCCACCAGCAGCTCGACGGCTGCCTGGAAGCGGCCGGGAACGCCAGCGGTCGCCTTGCGGGCGGCCAGCCAGAGAACAAACAGGGTCAGAGCACCGACGATCAGGCCGACGATCACGGAGTCATAGTTGACCACCGAGAAGTCGACGATGCTCGTCTGCTTGATGTTCTGGAGATGCTGCAAGTGGTGAACGATGTATTCACTTGCAGTTGGTGCGTGCGCGTCTGCGGCCATCGGGCAACTCTTCTCTCAATATCAATCGGTTTTTCGGACACCGGAGCGCCGCAGGAGCAGCGCAATCCAGTACGTTTTCATCGTTACTACCATCCCGGCCAGCAAAGCCAGCCAGCTCAATCCTGCAACCAGTTTCGGCGCCAGTGCCAACATCGCGATACACAACATCAGCTTCGCCAATTCCCAGCCAAAGAACCCGACCATTGCCGCGCCCGCATGGGGTGCAGCCTGCTGGCGGGCCAGGCCGCGCGCAAACAACGCTGCGGGCAAGACCACCGCCAGGGCACCGTAGGCTGCCGACCAGCCCACCGCGGGCTTGCCGCTCACCAGCCACGCCAGTGCCGACACCAGCACACCCATCAGCACCTGCCCGGCCACCACGCGCCACGGTGACACCGGCGGATTGCGCTGGCGCCACTGCTGCGCTTCTTCCGCAGTCAGGGGGTTGAAGTCAGAATCTTCGGCCTCAGCTTCAGTCTCGGGTGCGTATTTTTTTGTCATTTGGCAACCTGTCGCAGACTGAAACTTTCACAAAGCCTCTGATTATAAGTAAAAACCCCTGCCGTAAGATAGGGGTTGTTACGGGTGTGGCCAAAATTAGCGTTCTCGGGCAGTCATGCCCAGGTCACACAACAATGCTTGCAAGCCTTTGGCCTGTATAGGTTTTTTCGCTCCGTTCGCGCTGCGCCAGACCCGCGAAACATTACCGCATAACCGTCCGCCCCGACAAGGTATTAACCTTTGAAAGTCTCTGTCATGAGCTCGTCAACTCCCATCTCCCCTTCCGCCCACGTCATTGGCGCCGACGATGATGCCGCGGCACGCAAGGACTCGCTGATCGAGTACCCGTCCCTGTTCCCGATCAAGGTCATGGGCCTGCAGCACGAGCACCTGGTGTCGTCGATCACCGCGATTGCCCGGCGCTTCGATCCCACGTTTGACGCCAGCACCATCGAACTGCGCCCCAGCAGCACCGGCAAGTATCTGGGCGTGACGATCACGGTCACAGCCACCAGCCGCGAACAGCTCGACAGCCTGTACATGGCTTTGACCTCGGACCCCCACGTCAAAGTGGTTCTGTGACCCCCCCCTGAGACGCTGCCGCGTCTTCCCCCCGAGGGGGACGGCAGCCTCGGTGCGGGGCGGCCCTTCCTCGCTGCCTCTGGGCTGGATCGCGCCAGTTTCATGGGCTGCGAGCTATGCGCACCCTATGGAATACCGAGATGAACGACAGCGCTTTTTTGGACACGCGGCGGCTGGGCCGCACCGACTATCAGGCCACCGTACAGGCCATGCAGGACTTCACCCAGCAGCGCAGCGCCGACACTCCGGACTCGCTGTGGATCTGCGAGCACGCGCCGCACTTCACGCAAGGGCTGGCGGGGAAGGCCGACCATGTGCTGCTGCCCGGCGACATTCCAGTCGTGGCCACCAATCGCGGCGGCCAGGTGACCTACCACGGGCCTGGCCAGGTGGTTGCCTACCCGCTGCTCGATCTGCAGCGCCGTGGCTATTTCGTCAAGGAATACGTCTACCGCCTCGAGGAAGCGGTGATCCGCACGCTCGCGCATTTCGGCGTCACCGGCCACCGTGTCGCGGGCGCGCCCGGCATCTACGTGCGCCTGGATGACCCCTCCAGCCATGCCATGCTGGCCCAGCGGCCGCAACTGCGCCTGCCCGGCAGCGACGCTCCGGTGCCCGACTTCAGCGGCTTGGGAAAGATCGCCGCCCTGGGCATCAAGGTCAGCCGCCATTGCACCTACCACGGTCTGGCGCTGAACGTGGCAATGGACCTCGAACCCTATTCGCGCATCAATCCTTGTGGCTATGTCGGGCTGCCCAGCGTGGATCTTTCTACAATCGGTGTCCAGACAACCTGGGACGAGGCTGCGCATGTGCTTGGCCGACAGCTGGAAATCCGGCTCGCCCCCTGAGAAACAAGAGCCATGAGCACCACAGACGTCGTACGCGAAGCGCAGTCCGCAGCCACCTACAACCCGCTGGCCAAGCAAAAGGCCGCGGCCAAGCTGTCGCGCATTCCCATCAAGGTCGAGCACGGCGAAGTGCTCAAGAAACCGGAGTGGATCCGCGTCAAGGCCGGCTCGCCGACCACGCGCTTCTACGAAATCAAGGACATCCTGCGCGAGAACAAGCTGCATACCGTCTGCGAGGAAGCCAGCTGCCCCAACATCGGCGAATGCTTTGGCAAGGGCACGGCAACGTTCATGATCATGGGCGACAAGTGCACGCGCCGCTGCCCGTTCTGCGATGTGGGCCATGGCCGCCCCGATCCGCTGGATGTCGACGAAACGCTGTATCTGGACAAGACCATTTCCCAACAGAGCCTCAATGACGTGGTGATCACCAGCGTCGACCGCGAGGCCCTGCGCGACGGCGGCAGCGGCCATGTCGTCGAATGCAGCACGACCATCCGCGAACTGTCGCCAAATACGCAGATCGAGATCCTTCTTCCCGACTTCCGCGGCCGCGATGACCGCGCTCTCGAGATCCTCAAGGCGGCGCCGCCCGACGTGATGAACCACAACCTCGAAACCGCGCCACGCCTGTACAAGGAAGCGCGTCCCGGCTCCGACTACCAGTTCAGCCTGAACCTGCTGAAGAAGTTCAAGGCGCTGCACCCCAGCGTGCCGACCAAGAGCGGCATCATGGTCGGCCTGGGCGAGACCGACGAGGAAATCCTGCAGGTAATGCGCGACATGCGTGCGCATGACATCGACATGCTGACCATAGGCCAGTACCTGTCGCCGTCGAACAGCCATCTGCCGGTGCGCCGCTACGTGCACCCCGACACTTTCAAGATGTTCGAGGAAGAAGCCTACAAGATGGGCTTCAGTCACGCGGCCGTCGGCGCAATGGTGCGTTCGAGCTACCACGCTGACGAACAGGCCCACGCAGCCGGAGTCTGATCCGCCGCTCCCCGCGCCGGAGCCCCCACTCCCTTGCGCCGTGAGTCCATCAAAGGCGAACGGCAACATCACGTTGTGCACAGGGATTCGGGGGGACGCCCCGAGCAAAACAAAAAAGCCTTCCAATGGAAGGCTTTCTTCGTTGTGTTCCATCAAAAAATGCCTGGCTAACCGGCGAGCCGCTGGCTGGCAAAAAACGACTGAAGGCTTAACAGGCCCACGAGTCGCCCCACGATGAAACTGAAACCGATGGAGCACTGTTCCCACCAGGATATGTGCTGCGTCAGTGGTTGAATGATAACACGTGAATGAGAACCAATCTCAATTATTTCTGAAAAGAATGTGGATGGCAGCAGTTTCAGGACTTTGACGGCATGGGCCCGGCTTCCAGCAGGGCGGCGGGATCATCGGCAAGCACCACCTGGCGCGCCCAGGCACCGAGCTGGCCGGCATCGGCGCGCAGTATTTCCTGCTTGACGGCCAGGATCTGCGCCGGGTGCATTGAAAAGCTGCGCAGCCCCAGGCCCAGCAGCAGGCGTGTCATGGCGACATCGCCGGCGACTTCGCCGCAGACGCAGATGCTCTTTCCCTGGCGCCTACCCTCGGCAATCACTTCGGCCACCAGGCGCAGCACGGCCGGATGCAGCGGGTCGTACAGATGGGCCACGGCCTCGTCGGCGCGGTCGATGGCCAGCGTGTACTGGATCAGGTCGTTCGTGCCTATCGACAGGAAATCAAAGTAGCGCAGGAACATGCGCACCATCAGCGCCGCGGCCGGAATCTCTATCATCGCGCCCAACTGCACCGCGCCATGGGCCATGCCGCGCGCATCGAGCTCGGCGCGGGCCAGATCGACCTGGGCCAGCGTCTGCTCGATTTCGCGCTGGTGTGCCAGCATGGGAAACAGCAGGCTCACCGGACCGTGCACGGCGGCGCGCAGCACGGCGCGCAGCTGCGTGCGAAACATGCTGGGATCGGCCAGGCTCCAGCGTATGGCCCGCAGACCCAGTGCCGGATTGAGCGAGTACTCCTTGGCCTGGGCCTTGTCCAGCGGCTTGTCCGCGCCTACATCGATGGTGCGTATGGTCACCGGCCGGCCCTGCATGCCTTCGACGGCCTGGCGGTAGGCCTGGTACTGCTCTTCCTCTCCCGGCATGGGGCCGCTGCGCCCCATGAACAGGAATTCGCTGCGAAACAGGCCCACGCCCTGGGCGCCGGCCTGGAGTGCGGCCGGTCCGTCGCCGGGCTGCTCGATGTTCGCCAGCAGCTCGATTTCCTGGCCGTCGAGCGTCACCGCAGGGGTATGCCGCAGCAGCGCCAGGCTCTCGCGTTCGCGCGCGTTCTCGCGCTGGCGGGTTTCGTAGTCGGCAAGAATCGCGGGCGACGGGTCGACGATCACCACGCCCGCGTTGCCATCGATGATCAGCCAGTCATCGGGGCGCACCAGCTGCGCCGCGGCGCGTGCGCCCACCACGGCGGGAATGTCCATGCTGCGCGCGACAATGGCAGTGTGCGAGGTCTTGCCGCCCACCGCCGTGACAAAGCCCGCAAACACGCTGGTCTTGAAATGCAGCATGTCGGCCGGCGCCAGGTCCTGGGCCACGAGGATCAGCGGCAGTTCGGGCGCTGCGCCAGGCAGCATGGGCCGCGAAGGTGGCACCGGGCTGGCGACGCCTTTGAGGTGGCGCAGAATGCGGTCCACCACCTGTTCGAGATCGGCTTTGCGCTCGCGCAGATAGTCGTCCTCCATCTCATCGAACTGGCGGGAAATGGCCTCCAGCTGCGTCGTGAGCGCCCACTCTGCGTTGTAAAGGCGCTCGCAGATCCACTGCTCCACCCCGTGCACCAGCGACTCGTCCTGCAGCAGCATCAGGTGGACATCGAGCAGCGCATCGAGTTCCGCCGGCGCATCATGCGGCATCTCGGTCTGCAGGCGCTGCAGCTCCTCGATCACCGCATGGCGGGCGATGCGCGCGCGCTCGACTTCGGCCTGCACTTCGTCCGCACCAATGAAATAGTGCTGCACCTCGATGCGGCTAGAGCTCACCAGCACCGCCCGCCCGATCGCTATGCCTCGGGAGACTGCCAGGCCGTGAATTGCAAACGTCATCCGGACTGTCCTTCAGTCAGTCATGGCCGCCCGCCGCGGGCACAGCCATTCAAGTATCCAGGGCGCCTGCGGCGACCACGGCGCATGCAACTGGCGTGGTCCGACGCAGGGGCACCGAGGAGGGGCTGCACCGCGGCGAGGGTTCATTCCCCTCCACCGCCCAGGCGCACAGCCGCTCAGCGGGTGCTTCTCTTATTGTCCTTCGCCAAACTTGTCGTTGATCAACGCCAGCAGCGCATCCATGGCCTCCTGCTCGCGTTCCCCCGAGGTTTCCAGTTCCACCTCAGAGCCTATGCCTGCGGCCAGCATCATCACGCCCATGATGCTCTTGGCGTTGATGCGCCGCTCTCCCTTGGTCATCCACACTTCGCACGGATAGCTGCCCGCGAGTTTGGTGAGCTTGGCCGATGCGCGCGCATGCAGGCCCAGCTTATTGCTGATGGTGATGGTGGTCTTGATCATGGAAGGAACGGAAATTCTGGTTCTGCAACGGAGCGGCGGCCACGGCCATCACTCCCTGAATGCCACCGACCACGGCGCGTGCCGCGACGGCATCGAGTGTTTCATGGCGGTAGCTCACGGCACGCAACAGCATCGGCAGGTTCACGCCGGCCACCAGCTGGGCCGCACGCCCGGCAACGAGGCGCTGGGCCACGTTGCAGGGCGTCGCACCAAACACATCCGTGAGCACCAGCACGGGAGCCCCGCCTTCGCCCAGCAAGGTGCAGGCACGCGCCAGCGAATCCTCGGGGCTTTCATCGGCGCTGATGTCGAGTGCCAGCACGTCGTCGGCGCTGTCGGCAAACACATGCAGCGCACAGTCGCGCAGCGCCTGCGCCAGCGGAGCATGGGTGATGAGAAGAATGCGCGTGTTCATGGAATGAGGATGGGATGTACGGCATTATGGCGCGCGCCTCGTGCACGCCGGGCAAACCACATGCCAAGCTTTGACCGGGGTCAATCGCAAGCCTGCCCCGGCGTGAACTTTCCCCGGCGCAGCGCACTCATAACCCCTGATTGCCGGATTTCCGGCGGCTTTGGGCACAATCGACACATGGCTATCAAAACATGGATTGCAGGCGTGGCGCTTGCCGCCGTCGCCGGCGTTGGCGGCTTCATCTACCTGAACGCAGGCACCAGTCCCGCGCCCGCATCAACCTTTGTGCTGCTTGACGGCAGCCAGAAGACCACCGCCGACCTGCGCGGCAAGGTGACGCTGGTCAACTTCTGGGCCACGAGCTGCACCACCTGTGTGGCCGAGATGCCGGAACTCATCGCCACCCACAAGAAGTACCAGTCGCAGGGCTTTGAAACCGTGGCCGTGGCCATGAGCTACGATCCGCCAAGCTACGTGGTGAACTTTGCGCAAAGCCGGCAGCTGCCGTTCAAGGTTGCCATCGACAATACCGGCATGGTTGCCAAGCAATGGGGCGATGTACAACTCACGCCTTCGACCTTCATCGTCAACAAGCGTGGCGAGATCGTCAAGCGCTATGTGGGGGCGCCCGACTTCCCTGAGCTGCACCGGCTCATTGAGAAGCTGCTGGCCGAAGCCTGAGCCCTCTGCGCATCAAGAAAAAACGCCCGCAGGCTGCAAGCCGCCGGCGTTTTTTCTTTGCAGCCACTAACGGTTGCGAAAGCTGTCGTGGCAGGTCTTGCAACTGCCGGCGGTGGCGCCGAATGCCGCCTTGAGACTGGCGACATCGCCCTGCCTGGCCGCCGCCGCAAGCTTGACGGCTTCGGCCTGCATCTTGCCCGCAAGGTCCTTGAACTTGGCATTTTCAGTCCAGACTTCGCCCTTGGCCTTGCCGCCTTCGGTGCCCGGGCCAAAGCCCGCCCAGGGCAGCTTGGACATGAACACCACGATGTCCGCGTTTTCCTGCGCCGCCTTGGCATCGAAGGCCACGTCCCCCTTGGCCATGGCGCCCAGGCGACCGAAATGCGTGCCCATGACGCTCAGCGCCGACTGGCGGTAGTCAATCGCATCGTCCTTCTTGGCAAACTGGGCCGCAGCCGGAAGACTCAAGGACGCGGCGAGGGCCGCAAGGGCCAGGGTGCTGATTGTTTTCATCGGGAGACTTCCTTGGGAGAGAGGGAAAAACCACAGGAACCATGATGGATTATCCGCGACCCTCTCTTCACTGCCTGCATGCGACCGGCCTATCGAAAACCCGTAGCCGCAGGCCCTGCGCAGCCGCGGCGCATTCGCTATCCTTGAAGACCGCCCACCCGGGCACAAGACGCCTGCACCGCCATGCCCCATACCGTACGCATCTGGGATCTGCCGACCCGCCTGTTTCACTGGACTCTGGCGGCCAGCACCGTGGCCATGATCGTTACCGCCAAGATCGGCGGCAACGCCATGATCTGGCATCTGCGGCTGGGCCATGTGGTGCTGGCGCTGCTGATGTTTCGCCTGGTCTGGGGGCTGATAGGCGGGCATTGGTCGCGGTTTCGCAGCTTTCTCTACACCCCCGGCGACCTGCTTGAGCAGCTGCGCGGCCGCGGCAACCCGGCGCACGCTGCGGGCCACAGCCCGCTGGGGGCGCTGTCGGTGTTTGCCATGCTGGCGGCGCTGCTGGCCCAGGTGGGCACCGGACTGTTCAGCGACGACGCCATCTTCTTTGCCGGTCCGCTGAGCAGCAAGGCACCGGCAAATGTGGTGTCGGCCGCCACCCGCTGGCATGCAGAACTGGGACAGTATCTGCTGTACGCACTGCTGGGCTTGCATCTGCTGGCCATTGCCTGGTACACGCTTGCGCGCCGGCGTCCGCTGGTGCGCGCCATGCTGACCGGAGACCGCAATGATCTGAGCGCTGCGGCAGGCGCAACCGCGGATGGCGCGCGCCAGCGCCTGCTTGCGCTGGCGATCGCTGTCGCCTGCGCGGCCATATCCTGGGGCATAGCTCGCCTGGGCAACGGTTGAGGGCTTCACCACAACGTGCACATGCCGCTACACTTCGGGTTCCGTTGTTTTTCGCCCCGCCTGTGGACAAGCCTTCTGTGGCCCTGCTGACAGCGACTTTTCCGCAAGACCTGGACCTCGTGCACCAGATCTTCGAGGAGTACGCTCAGAGTACGGGCATCGATCTGGAATTTCAGAATTTTGCGACCGAACTGGCCAACCTGCCCGGTGAATACGCAGCGCCGCGCGGGCAGTTGCTGCTGGCCACCGTTGACGGTGCGCTGGCCGGATGCTGCGCCCTGCGTCCGCTGGACGCCAGCGACTATCCGAATGCCGCCGAAATGAAGCGCCTGTATGTGCGCCGGCCGTTTCGCGGCTTCGGCCTGGGTCGCGAGATCACCGCCGCCATGCTCGATCTGGCGCGCCAGACGGGCTACGACCGTGTGCTGCTCGACACCCTCGATGACATGGAGGCCGCGCGCGCGCTCTACACCGAGCTGGGCTTCGAGGAAATCCCGCCCTATTACTTCAACCCCATGGCCGGAGCCCATTACCTCAAGGCCGAGCTGTTCTGAGTGGTGGCCCGGCCCGCAGCAGCCGAAAAAAAAGAGCGCCAGGCGCTCTTTTTCATTTCCCGCCGCAAGCGGCGGCGTCTACCGATCAAGCCTTGACTTGAGCCAGCAGCGTGGCGGCGTCGCTGACGTCAAACTTGCCAGGGCCTTCGACGTTGAGCTGAACAACCTTGCCGTCCTTGACCAGCATCGAGTAACGGTTGCTGCGCAGGCCCAGGCCCTTGCCATTCAGATCCAGCGTCAGGCCGGTGGCCTTGGCGAAGGCAGCATCGCCGTCACCGATCATGCGCACCTTGCTGCCGACGTTCTGGTCGCGGCCCCAGGCACCCATCACGAATGCGTCGTTCACCGACAGGCACCAGATTTCGTCGACGCCGGCGGCCTTGAGCGCGTCGGCCTGTTCCACGTATCCGGGCAGGTGCTTTTCCGAGCAGGTGGGCGTGAAGGCGCCAGGCACGGCCACGATGGCGATCGTCTTGCCGGCTGCGGCTTCCTGCACCTTGACGGCGTTCGGGCCGATGCTGCAGCCATTGCCTTCGACGGCAACGTATTCGGTCAGCGTGACGGCGGGCAGGGTATCTCCAACTTTGATCATGTAAAGCTCCGGTTTCTTGACTTAAAAAAGAAGCGCGCAAAAAGCGCAGCCCCAAACGAAAAAACGACCCACATTGTGGGTCGTTTTTCTCAGCTTTGCAGCACTAAGGCCTGAGAGGCTTTAGAGCAGGCCAGCCTTTTGCACCAAACGGGTCGCAACCCAGTTCTTGGTCTTGGACAAAGGACGGCTTTCCGTGATTTCGATGGTGTCGCCGAGCTTGTATTCGCCATTTTCGTCATGGGCGTGGTACTTGCTGGACTTGCCAACGATCTTGCCGTACAGCTCGTGCTTCACACGGCGTTCGACCAGAACGGTCACAGTCTTTTGACGCTTGTCGCTGACCACCTTGCCAACCAAGGTGCGCTTGAGGGATTTTTTAGCTTCCGTCATGTCGGCTCCTATTACTTGGCGGCTTGCTTTTCAGCAAGGATGGTCTTGGCACGAGCGATGTCACGGCGCGTGGTACGCAGCGTGTTCGTGTTGGCCAATTGTTGCGTAGCCTTCTGCATGCGCAGGCCGAAATGCGCCTTTTGCAAGGACTTGATTTCAGCTTCCAGGCCGGTAACGTCTTTTTGGCGCAATTCAGTAGTTTTCGTCATTTTGAATTCTCCTGATTAAGCGCCAATGTGGCGTGCAACGAACGTGGTGCGCAGCGGCAGCTTGGCAGCAGCCAGGCGGAACGCTTCACGTGCCAATTCTTCTGGCACACCCACGATTTCGTAGAGCACCTTGCCGGGCTGAATTTCAGCGACGTAGTACTCAGGGTTGCCCTTACCGTTACCCATACGCACTTCTGCGGGCTTGGTCGAGATTGGCTTGTCAGGGAACACACGGATCCAGATACGGCCACCACGCTTCACGTGACGGGAAATTGCACGACGTGCAGCTTCGATCTGGCGGGCCGTCAAACGGCCACGATCCGTGGATTTCAGGCCGAAGTCACCGAATGCAACGGAGTTACCCCGCGTTGCAATACCGGTGTTGCGACCCTTTTGCTCCTTGCGATATTTGCGGCGAGCAGGTTGCAGCATGTTTATTCTCCTTTACCGTCCGCTGCTGTAGCGGGCGCGTCTGCCTTGCGAACGCGCTTAACGGCGTTGGTGTCGGCACCGGCGCCGGCAGGCTTATCGCTGCCGTCGGCCGGAGCCACGTTGCCACCCACTGGGCGGCGAGGTGCGCCGCGACCGGGGCCGGCGTTGCGATCGCCATTACGGCTGTCGCGACGTGGGCCACGGGGACGACGCTCTTCTTCGGGACGCGGCGTCTCTGCCAGAGGCAGGTCGTTGCGGCCCAGAGTGTCACCCTTGTAGACCCAGACCTTGACGCCGATCACACCGTAGGTGGTCTTGGCTTCAGAGGTGCCGTAGTCGATATCCGCACGCAGTGTGTGAAGTGGCACACGGCCTTCACGGTACCACTCGCAGCGAGCGATTTCGATACCGTTCAGACGGCCAGAAGACATGATCTTGATGCCCAGAGCACCCAGACGCAT